>PLAE01000186.1 GCA_003134035.1 Candidatus Velthaea versatilis | reverse complement strand
GCTCAGGGTTTTTAGGAGCTTTTAGAAGCCCTTCGACAAGCTCAGGGTTATAGGGAGCTTTTAGAAGAAGGGGAGGCGCGATGGAATTCGGCGTGCAGTTTTTTCCCGACGTCCGGCCCGAGGATAAGTCTCCGGCTGAGTACTACCGTCAAGCCCTGGAGATCGCGGAGCGGGCCGATGTGCTCGGGTACCGCCACATCCGGATCGTCGAGCACTACTTCCACTACTATGGCGGCTACACGCCGAACCCGATCGTCTTCTTGAGCGCCGCCTCGCAGCGCACGAAGCGCGCCCGGCTGCTCACCGGGGCGGTGCTGCCCGTCTTCAACCACCCGCTGAAACTGGCGGGCGAGATCGCGATGCTCGATGCGATCTCGGGCGGACGGCTCGACGTGGGCTTTGCGCGGGCATTTCTGCCGCACGAGTTCCGGCGCTTCGGGATCTCCCCGAACGAGTCGGTGGCCCGCTTCCGCGAAGGGATCGAACAGATCGAGTTGCTGCTGACGCAAGAGAACGTCACGCACCACGGCCAGTTCCACACGATCGAGAGCACGACGTCGCTGCCGCGTCAGACCCAGCTGCCGCGGCCGAAGTTCTACGTCGCCGCTCTCTCGACGGCCGAGTCGTTCGAGTTCGCCGGGCGGATGGGCTACTCCATCATGGCCATTCCGATGGCCGCCGAGAAAATGCGCGAGAGCCTTGCGCTCTACCGCAAGGCCTACCGCGACGCCGGGCATCCCGGAAACGGCGAGGTGATGCTCGCCTTCCACATGCTCGTCGATGAAGACGGCGACCGCGCGCGCGCGATCGCAAAGAAGCCGCTCGAGGACTATCTGCATTCGCTCGTCGATGCGGCCTCGGATTGGACCGAGGGCCTCTCCTCGAGCGATTATCCCGGCTACGACAAGGTGATCGGGAAGCTCAAGGCCGAGACGATGGAAACGCAGATCGCCTCCGGCGCCGCCTGGATCGGCTCGCCGGCCGAAGTTCGCGCGACGATCGAGGGCCTCCAAGAACAGTACGGCGGCTTCGAGCACGCCTCGTTGCAAATCAATTTCAATCTCTTGCCACAGGCCGAAGCGTTGCGATCGCTCGAGCTCTTCGCACGCGAGGTCATGCCACATCTCGTCCGTGAGGTCGCAACCGTATGATCGACGTCATTTATGAAGCTCCGGGCCATCTGATTCGCCGCGCACAGCAGATCGCGACCGCACTCTTCCTCGAAGAGACGGCGGCCTTCGACGTGACGCCGCCGCAGTATGCGGCGCTCGTCGCGATCTCGCATTATCCGGGGATCGATCAGCGCTCGCTCGCAAACGCCATCGCGATCGATCGCTCGACGATCGGCGATCTCGTCACCCGGCTCGAAATGCGCGGCCTGCTCGCGCGCGCGCCCGGCGACGACCGGCGCACGAAGTCGCTCTCGATCACGCCGGCCGGCAGCGACTTGATCGAACGCATCGCGCCGCATGTGGCGCACGCGCAAGAGCGGATTCTCTACGGCCTCGGCCAGGCCGAACGCAATGCGTTTCTCACGATGCTCTCGCATCTGGTCGAAATCCACAATGAAACGAGCCGGGCGCCGTTAGCGCGTGTCGGCGAACGTTGAGCCGAGGCCCGCGACGGCGAGCGCTAGCGCGACGGTGATCGCGACGGCGCAGGAACCCGCGGCGGAGTGGCAACAGGCAGCAACGACCGCACCAATGGCACTGCGTCATTGCCGGCCCGGGTGGTTCGGCCGGGGACGATTGCGGCCGCGCTGCATGAAGAGAAACAGGACGTAATAGGCGAGGCCGGCGATCTCGTAGATGTAGCCGGAGGTGAGAAAGGCGTTCAGACGGGTCTCCTAGTGCGGGCTCGCGAGCGTCCACGCGCGCGCGTTCCACGTCGGCGAAAACGCGTTCGGAGCGAAGCCGCCCAGCTCCGCGCGGTACGCGAAAATGTAGGCCGGATCGAACAGATAGACGATCGGCACGGCCGCCGCGACGCGCCGCTCGATCTGCGCGTACAGCCGCGCGCGCAACGCCCGCTCCGGCACGGCCCGCGCGCGCGCCTCGAGTGCGTCGACCTGCGGATCGCACCAGCGCATGATGTTCCCCGCACCGTGGCAGGTCAGCAAGAACGCATCGTCCGGATCGAGCCCCATCGCCCACGGGACGTAGGCCAGATCGAACGCTCCGGTGGCGAGCGTGCCGTGCTCGGCGGCGGGCAAGAAGAGCTGCGCGTTCGTGACTGATTTGATCGCGATGTCGATGCCGCGGGCGCGCAACTCGTTTTGCACGAACTGCGCGACGCGCACGCCGGTCGTCGATTCCGGAAACTGCACGTAGGTGAGTGCGAGNNCACGTCGTCGAGCGGCGTATGCGTGACGTTGATCGCGATCCCGGCGACGAGCATCAGCGGCGCCGACCGGTAGCGCAAATCGTGCGCCCCGGCGAGCTCCGCTTGCTGGATCGGCGCGATCAGATTCCAATCGATGCCGCCGCTCGTGAGGAGCGTGAAATTCGTCTGCGGATCGGTAACGACGCGCACGTCGAGCC
>PLAE01000114.1 GCA_003134035.1 Candidatus Velthaea versatilis | reverse complement strand
ACGTACATCGGGCCCGACGTGCACCCGTTCGAGCCGATCAACGAGCGTGTCGGGGTGCCGCAGACCATCACGATCGGCCGGTCGAACGGGACCCTCCCTTGATCGGCCGGCGCGCGGTGGTCGAGCGCACGACCAAAGAGACGCAGATCGATCTGCGGCTCGAACTCGACGGCGGCCCGATCGAAATCTCGACCGACGTGAAGTTCCTCGATCACATGCTCGAAGCGTTCGCCAAACATAGCGGCTGCGGTCTCTTGGTCGTGGCGCGCGGCGACGGCATGGACCACCATCATCTGATCGAGGACGTCGGAATCGCGCTGGGCAAAGCGATGTACGACGCGCTGGGCGACAAGCGCGGCATCGAGCGCTACGGCTCGGTGATGGTCCCGCTCGACGACGCGCTCGTCGCCTGCAGCATCGATCTTTCGGGCCGCTCGTACCTGAACTTCCAAGTGAAGTTTTTGGTCGAAAATTTAGGCGACTTCAAAACCGAGATGATCCGCGAGTTCTTCCGCGCGGTATCCGACAATGGCCGCTTCAACCTGCATCTCATGCAGATGAACGGCGACGTCGCCCACCATCTGTGCGAAGCGTCGTTCAAAGCCTTCGCGCGCGCCTTTCGCCAAGCCAAGACGCGGACGGGCAGCGACGAGGTGTTGTCGACGAAAGGTCTGTTGGAGTAGCGCCCGTGCTGCCGCGCGGTGACTCGGCCCCGACAGCGGCGCCCTGGATGCTCGCGCGATGACCGTGCTGGCGCAGACGCTGCTCGTCCGAGCGCGATCACTGCTCGCCGGCGAGCCTAAATTGGGCCGGCGCAAACGCCGTGGATTCGGCGCAGCCGAATCCTGTCAGTCGATCCCCGCGATGCCCTCGATCAGACGCGCGACTTCTTCGGGCGTCGAGTAGATCGCCAATCCCGCCCGGACGATGCCGCCGACGGCGCTGGCTTCGGGCGCGAGTTTGGCGACCGCGGTGGCCGCGTAAAAATTGCCGTGCGAAACGAACACGCCGCGTTCGCCGCTCAAACGCGCGGCGACGTCTTGCGCGCGATGGCCCTGGATGCTGAATGCGACCGTCGGATGGCGGGGTGTACCCGGCGGGGGTTCGTAGAGCGTGACGTTCGGCAGTGCGCGCAGACCGCGCGTGAGTTCGTCGAAGAGCGCCTCCTCTTCGTGCGCGAGCCGGGTCATCGTCGCCGCGAGCCGGTCGCGCAGCGATCCTTCCGGTGAGCCGAGGGCAGCGGCCAAATACTCGATCGCGGCGCCCGCGCCGACGATGCCTTCATGGTTGAGCGTCCCGCTCTCGGCGCGCCGCGAGCCTTTCGGCGTCTGCGGTGCCAGGCGCGGAAAGTCGAGCCGGTCCAGCAGCGCGTCGCGGCAGTATGCGACGCCGACGTGCGGGCCGTACACCTTGTACGCCGAGAACGCGAGCATGTCGGCGCCCAACGTCGCGACATCGATCGTCGCGTGCGCCGCCGCGTGCACGGCATCGACGAAGACCAGCGCACCCGCGCGATGCGCGGCGGCGGCCATGCGCGCGACCGGATTGATCGTACCGAAGGCGTTCGATGAAAGACCGACGGCGACCAGACGCGTGCGCGGACCGAGCAGGGCTTCGTACGCGTCGATATCGAGCAACGGAGTGTTTTCGAGGAGCGGGACGTGCTTGATGACGGCACCGTAATCGCGCGCCAGCGCCACCCAGGGATCGATGTCCGCGTGGTGATCGAGATCGGTCACCACGATTTCATCGCCCGGCGACAGCGATCGGCCGATCGCGCGCGCGATATGGAACGTCAGCGTGGTCATGTTCGCGCCGAACAGTACCTCGTCCGGCGACGCCGCGTTGAGGAATGCGGCGGCCGCCGCGCGGGCGCGGCGCAGCGCGATGTCGGTCTCGACGCTCGTGCGGTACGCCCAGCCGTCGTTCGCGTTGTGGTTCAGCAGATAATCGCTGACCGCATCGACCACCGGCTGGGGCACCTGAGTGCCTCCCGGCCCGTCGAAATAGGCCACCGGCGCTCCACTCAAAACACGGCGCAGTGCCGGGAAGTCGGGCCGCACGAGGGCGGCGAGCGTGTCGAACGTGGTACTCATCGCAGGGCGCTTCGCAAGGGAAGAGTCAATCTCATCGAAGCGTGGCCGGACCGACTCTGCTCGGCGGTTTCCACCGCACCCCTTCCCGAGACGGCGTTGATCACCGATGGCGCGGCCGGATGCGGTAGATCGTCCCCGAATCGTCGTCCGCCACGAACAGGCTGCCGTCGGTGCCGACCGCGACGCCCGTCGGCCGGCCGATCCGCGACCCGTCGGGCTGCTGAAATCCGCCCACGAACTCGTGCCACTGCGCGTTCGGATTCGACCAGTCGACGGGCCTCTGGGGCAGGTCGCCGTTCATCGGAATGAAGACCACGCGCGGCGGCACCGGCGGCGTGTGCCAGGAGCCGTGCAGCGCTACGAAGAGTCCGCCGCGGTAGGCAGCCGGGAAGGCGTTGGCACCCGCGGCTTCGCGCGGATAGAAGGTCGCTCCGATCGGCGTTTCGTACGCCGGCAGCACCACTCGCGGCAGCACGGCGCGGGCGCAGTCAACGTCTGGACGGACGGGCGTTCGATCTTCGTAGCAGGTTGGCCAACCGTAGTCGGCCGTACCGGGGTGCGCGCTGACGTCGTCGACGATCTCGTAGGGATGGCCGGGCGCGAGTTCGTCCTGGCCCGCGACGCCCGCCCACAGCGCGCCGGACTGCGGATCGACGGTTAAGGCGATCGCATTGCGAATGTGTTCGGCTTTGGGCGCCATCTGCGAGCCGTCAAGACGCATCTGCTGGATCGTCGCCCGGGTCGCGTCGAGGTCGGGCTGGCAATTGTTGCACGACGAGCCGACGCTGGCGTAAAGCGTGTCGCCGGCGACGGCAACCGATGTCGTCACGTGGTCGCGCGCCACGCCGCTGGGCCGCAGCGTCGCGATCTTCTCCGGTTGGGCGCGCGGGGTACGGTCGCCCGCGGTGAAGGGCAGCGCGTAAACGCCGAACTGCGCACCGAAATACATCGTTCCGCCGTGAATCGTCACGCTCGCGACGGGTTTGTCTGCGAGGCGAACGAAGGGCCGCGGCGGGCCGGGTGCCGCCTGCGCGGCGGTAACGAGTTCGACCGTGTGCCCGCTGGTGCCGACGAACAGATCGCCATTGGCCGCTACGGTCAGTTCGCGCGCGCCGTCGACTTGCGCGATCGGTTCGATACTGAAACCGTCGGGGACGTGCAATACCATGGCGGCTGGAGCCCGCGCGGGAATCGCGCTCGGGACGGCGACCAGCACCACGAAGGCGCAGACGAGGCTGGGGCGCGTGATCGGCAGCCGTTTCAATGACTGGCCGGTTGCCGGTTCGCGGTTTGGGCAGACGTGGCCAGCGGTCGGATACGATAAATGTTCCCCGTTGCGTCATCGGCAACGAACAAGCTGCCTTGCGCGCCGACGGCGACGCCCGTCGGACGCCCGATGCGGTTGGCCGCCGTTGTGCCGAAGCCGTAAAAGAACGGCTGCCACTGCGCGGTCGGATCGCTCCAGTGAACCGCTGCGGCGGGTTGGCCGCCGCTAAAGGGAATGTAGGCGACCTGCGGCTGCGCCGCCGACAGTCCGGCGGGGGTCGTGTGCCACGATCCGTGCATCGAGACGAAGAGGCCGCCGCGGTACGCTGCCGGGAAGGTGTACGCACCGGTCTGTCCGGCCGGATAGAAGCTCGCGCCGATGAGCGTCGCGTACGCCGGCATGGCGATTGCCGGGACGGTCATCGTGGTGCACGAGCCGGCGGTCCCGGCAACCGGCACGGCATCTTCGTAGCAATTGGGCCAGCCGTAATCGGCGATGCCGCCGCGCGCGTTGACGGCATCGAGCGTCTCGTACGGGTGGCCGAACGCGAGTTTGTCCTGACCCGCACCGCCCGCCCACACGGCGCCCGTGGCCGGATCGACGGCCAAGGCGATGGCGTTGCGGATGTTGCGTGCTTTGACCGTCATGCCGCTGCCGTCCAGCGCCATCTGCTGGATGCTGGCGCGGGTCGGATCGACCTCGGTACAGGCGTCGCACGACGAACCGACGCCCGCATAGAGGACCGTGCCGGCGACGGCGACCGACGTCGTCAGGTGCACGTCGCCGTCCGAAGTGGGCGAGATTGGCCCGGTCCGTACGCTTGCGATCTGGGTGATCGGTCCGGCCGCGGCGGCGCCCGCCGTGTATCCGATGCGCCAAACGGCGTGGTCCGAACCGGCGTACACGTTGCCGTCCGGCGCATACACCACGCTCGCCGCGCGGTCGTCGGCGACGGTCGCGAACGTGACCGCAGCGGTTGCCGCACCCGCGCCTTCGGCACCGCGCACGATCGCGATCGTGGACCCCAGCGTGCCGATGAGCAGGTCGCCGTCGGGCAGGGCGGCAAGTTCGCGCGCTCCGCTGACATTCGCGATCACCGTCGCGCTGAAGCCGGCGGGCAACTGCAGTTGGGCGTTGGCGGCCGCCGGCGCGCCGCCGGTCGCGCCGGAACCGGAACCGGCCGGGGGCGCCGCGCTCGTTCCGCCGCCTCCGCCACCGCAGCCGGCGAGCAGAACGAATGCGGCGGCGGCGACGCTCGCAAGCGCGTTGCCGCTCGGCGCCGAAAGCGCCCGTTGATGGCACACACGAGCTTGATGGTGATCGACTACGGCGGCGGCAATATCGGTTCGCTGGTCTCGGCACTCAAACGGCGTCATGTCGACTTCGACGTCAGTGCCGATCCGCAGCGGCTGGCAAGCTGCGGCGCGGCTATCCTCCCGGGTGACGGCGCCTTCGGCGCGACGATGGAAGCGCTGATCGAACGCGGCCTGGATCAAGCGATCGTGCGGCATGTTGCCTCCGGAAAGTCGTTTCTCGGGATTTGCGTCGGCATGCAAGCGTTATTCGAATCGAGCGATGAGTACGGCGGACACACGGGGCTGGGCGTCTTACCCGGCACGGTTCGGCGCTTCACCGGCTCGCCGCGCGTGCCGCACATGGGTTGGAACGATCTGGCCATCGAAAAAGATCACCCCTTCGTCGCGGGCTTGCACGGCGGTGAATACGCCTACTTCTTGCACTCCTACCGCGTCGTCGACAGCACCGACGTGGTCGCCAGTGCCGAATACGGCGAGCGCTTTGCTGCGGTCGTCGCGCGCGACAACGTGATGGCGACCCAGTTCCATCCCGAGAAGAGCGCTCGCACGGGTGGCGTGCTGCTCGACAACTTCCTGCGCATCGCGGCCTAGCGCGGTGGAGCGCGCCCTGACGATCGTGCCGGCCATCGATTTGCGCGGCGGCCGCTGCGTGCGGCTCGAACGCGGCGATCCGGCGCGCGAGACGCGCTACGGCGACGACCCCGTGGCCCGCGCGCGGACGTTCGTCGCCGACGGTGCGCGCGCGCTGCACGTCGTCGATCTCGACGGCGCCTTCGGGACGGGCGAAAACCAGGCGGCGCTGCGCGCGATCTGCGCCGCCGTCGACGTGCCGGTTCAGACCGGGGGCGGAATCCGCAGCGCGGACGACGTGCGCCGGCGGATCGACGCCGGTGCGCACGCCGTCGTGATCGGCACGCTGCTCGTCGAGGAAGCCGCGACGGCGCAGTCGATCGTCGCGCAGTTCGGTCCGGCGATCGTGGCCGGGATCGACGCGCGCGGCGACCGGGTGGCCACCCGCGGATGGCTCAGCGAGACCGCGGTCTTGCGCGACGACTTGGTGCGGACCGTCGCGGCCTGGGGCGTCGAGCGCATCGTGTACACCGAGATTGTGCGCGACGGCATGGGCGCGGGCTACGACGTTGCCGCCCTCGCGCATGTTGCGGGGCTGAGCGCGGCGCGGATCACCGCCAGCGGCGGCGCGCGCACGATCGCCGATTTGCGCGCGGTGCGCGACGGCACGCCGGCCAACGTCGATGCCGCCATCGTCGGCCGCGCGCTCTACGAGGGCAGCATCGAACTGCGGGACGCGCTGCTTGCTCTGGGTCGGTGATTGGCCGCGGCGCCGCGGAGTTGGTGCTGGGCCGGGTTGACGGTCTACATTTTGAAGCGACTCTCGAAGCGCGCGAAGGCCGCCTCTTCCCTCCATTCGAGCGTCGCCTTCTCGCTGGTCGCCAAAAACTTCCGGCAAGCCGCTAACGCCGGAACATCCGCCGCCGGCTGATCGGCGCACGCGCCGGTCATCGCGGTGAATGCTTCGGGGCCGGCCCACAAATCGGCGCCGGAAACGAACGCGTGCTGCAAACTATCGCGCACCATTGTTTTGAGCGTCGGGTAGCTGATGTGGTAACCCTCGACCGCGCGCCGGAACGTTTGCGTCAGGTCCGAGCGCGCGCCGCCTTCGTCGTCGGTCGCGAGCGACACCGGGACATGCGCGGCTAGGTAGATCGGGAGCACGTCGCCGCCCACGACGCCCGGTCCGATGAGCTCGTGAATGAAGATCGGATCCTCGACGAGGATGTGTTTGCGGGCCATCTCGGCGAGCAGCCCTTGGGGATCGGGCTCGCTCAGAACGTCGAGCCCGTGCCCGATGCGTTCGGCGTGGCCGACGTCGATCGTGTCCCGGATATGCGCGACGTCGTGCATGTCTTCGGGCGGAGCGACGCCCAGAAAGAGTTCGCCCGCGTGCATGCTCAGGTGAATCTTCGGATAAAGCTTGTGGAAATAGGCGAACATCCGCAGCTGCAGCTCGAAATCTTTGAGCGGGATGTAATCTTCCTGCGGCTGAACCGGATTGATCGACACCACGCGCGGGTCGGCGTCGGCGATCTCGAACCCGGCTTGCATCTGCGCGAAGGCTTGGGCTTTGGGGAACGCGCGCAGCACGAAATGCTGGTAGCGCAGCGTCACTCCACAGCCGGGGTCGGGCGTCGGACCCTCGCAGTGCAGAATCGAGCGCATGTCACGCTCGCCCGCGTCGAGGTCGCGGCGTGCCTGCGCCACGACGTGCGGCATCCCGGCGGCGTCGAGCGCGGCCCGCATCGTGTCGAAATTGTCGTTCCACGCGAGCTTGCTGCCGAGTTCGATCGCGGCGCCCTTATCCACGCCTAAAATCGTTTCGAGATAGATCTCATGCTGGATCGCAGCGCGGTGCACGACCTCGGCGAGTTCCTCGCCCCAGTGCTTGTTGACCACCAGATCGAATTTGAAGAACGTCTTGAAGAAATGCACGAGGATGCTGGTGTCGCCCGTCGTCGGCGCAAAATTGCGCGCCGAGAGCGCGTCGATGGTCAGGTTGCGGTAGCCGTAGTCGGTTTGCGCGCGCGTTGCCGGTGAACGCCCCTGCGCGGGGTCGCACGGCGGCGGGACGATGGTGAACGTCGCGTCGAAACAATCGCCGTCTTCGGCGGCGTAATTGATGTAACTCTCGGCATAGACGGCGCCGCTGAGGTGGTGATGGAGATCGCCACCCTTGGGCATCGCATCGAGAAACTCCGTCAGCCGGGTCGGATCGCCATCGCGCCGGATCGCCTCGAGGTACGCTGCCGTGCGCGCAGCCGGCGGCGGCGGCGGAGTCGCGGCCGTCGCGAACGCGATCAGCAGGATGATGGCGAGCGTTTTCAACGGGCGCGGCGTTCCTTTCGGCTGGTTTGCAGTGGTGTACCGTGCCCGTACGCGCGAAAGCTTTCGCCAAATGGATAGCGCGCGCGGTCGGCGCGGACGGCTCAGCTGCGCGCCGGTGCCTCGATCGCGGCGGGCACGTTTCGATCGTAGCGGCGCGGCACGTGCGCCGGCAAGCGGGTGACGAGTTCGTAGCCGATCGTATCGGCCCACCCCGCGGCCTCTTCGGCATCGATCCGTTCGCTGCCGTCGCTGCCGATGAGCGTTACGACGCTGTGCGTGTTTGCCTGCGGAACCCCGGTGAGGTCGACGAACGTCATGTTCATGCAAACGCGTCCGACGATCGGCACGCGCTGCCCGCCGACGAGCACCGCCCCGCGGTTCGAAAGACTGCGCGGCAACCCTTCGGCGTAGCCGATCGGCAGCACGCCGATCCGCGAGGCGCGCGTCGTCCGGTAGGTGCAGCCATAGCCGACGGGTGTTTCCGCCGGTACCTCGCGAACGACGACGATGCGCGTGCGCCAACTCAACGCGGGCACGAGCGTCAAACCGCGTTCGCGCATGATCGCTTCGGTCGGACGGGACGGCCAGATGCCGTAGATCGCGATGCCCGCGCGGATTGCGCCCAGCCGCGTCTGCGGCCAGAGCATCGCGGCGGCGGACGCCGCGATATGGCGCTCGACCGTTGGATCGAAGTCCGCCGTCGCGCGCGCGAATGTGGCGAGCTGGTCCCGAGTGAACGTCGAGTCGAGTTCTTCGGCTGCGGCGAGGTGTGAAAAAACGCCCGCGATGCGAAATTCGGGCTGCGCTGCATACCGCAGCAGCGCCGCCGGCGCGGCATCGATGCCCAGGCCTAGGCGGGCCACGCCGGTATCGATCTTGACCTGCACGGCCATCGGCGCGCGCCGCCGCCGAGCCGTACTCGCGACCTGCGCGGCATATGTCCCGCGGTCCCACAGGCTGATCTCGGCGTTCACCGCGTGCGCGACCTCGAGATCGACCGGCGCGACGGGTCCCAGGATATGGATGCGGCCGCCCACGCCGGCGTCGCGCAGCGCGACGGCCTCGGCGAGTTCGTACACGCAAATGCGGTCGACGCAGGCTTCGATCGCGCAGCCGACTTCGATGAGGCCGTGGCCGTACGCGTTGGCTTTGATGACGCCGGCCACGCGCGCCGGCGCGACGAGGTTCGCCAGGGCGGCGATGTTCGTGCGGATCGCGTCGAGGTCGACGCTGATCTCGGCTAGCACCGCGGGGCTCGCGGCCGCGTGCGCACGGCTTACTTCGGTTGGTGCGTACGCGCGATGATCAGCGCGACGGGCATGCCGAAAAAGACGAGGTGCGCGAGCAGCGCCACGCCTAATTCGCGCGGCGTGGGTATGCGGTAGAGGTTCGCCGCGACGATCACCAACTGCATGGCAAAGTAGATGATGAAGCCGAAAGCGGCGCCCGAAATGAGCGGACGGGTCAGCAATTGCGATTGCCGCTCCGCGACGACGGCGTAGCCGATCGCCCAGCCGATCGATACCAGGAAGTGCAGCACGATGCCGAGTGCGACGTACGATCCGCCGGTGTACGCGACCTTGCCGACCAGCGTCGAGGCCGTGAAGGCGAACAACCCGGCGAGCGTAAATCCGGGCGTCTGCAGCAGCGCGTTGCACGCCGCGAAGCAGACAAGGATCGTCACGCCGGCGACGGCGCCCGCGACGATAGCGGCCGCGAAGGTCCGTCGGTGCGGAAGGGCACGGATCATGGCGGTTCTCCTTCGGCGGCACCGGCGGCGTTCCGGCGAATCAGCCCAACGGCTCAGAGCGGCGGCGTTTCCGCAGCCGGTTCGCTCGCTTTGGTTTCCGACCGTGAATCTCGTGGCTTGGTCGCGGAAAGCGGGCCGTGCCCCTTGCACTCTCTTAACGAGTCTGCTAATCTAGGTCCCGCTGGCACTCATGTGCTAGAAGTGCCAAGATACGTCTATCTCGTAGTTGGAGGAGTTTTACGTGAGTTTGAAGCCACTGGGCGATCGTGTCGTCGTCGAGCATGTCGAGCAGGCTGAGAAGACCGCCGGAGGCGTTTTTCTCCCCGATACGGCCAAAGAGAAGCCGCAAGAAGGCCGCGTCCTCGCAGTTGGTACCGGCCGCACGCTCGACAATGGCACCGTGCTGCCGCTGAGCGTGAAAGTCGGCGACAAGATTATCTACTCGAAGTACTCGGGTAGCGAGATCAAGTACGAAGGCAAAGAAGTCCTCATTATCTCGGAAAAAGACGTTCTCGCTGTAGTTAGCGATGAGCGCGTTCCGGTTGGAGCATCGAAGTAAATCATGGCAGCCAAACAACTCGTTTTTGACGAAAACGCCCGCCGCGCGCTTGAGCGCGGCGCTAATACCCTTGCCGACGCCGTCAAGGTAACCCTGGGACCCAAAGGCCGCAACGTCGTCC
>PLAE01000002.1 GCA_003134035.1 Candidatus Velthaea versatilis | reverse complement strand
CGGCCCGAGATCTGCCACAGGCAGGTGACGCCCGGCTTGACCGCGAGGCGCCGGCGCGCGTTGTCGTCGTAATTGGCGACCTCGCACGGCAGGGGCGGGCGCGGCCCGACGACCGCCATCTCGCCGCGCAGCACGTTTACGAAATTCGGAATCTCATCGATGCTCGTGCGCCGCAAGAAAGCACCCAGCGCGTGCAGCCGCGGATCGTCGCGCATCTTGAAGACCGGGCCGTCGACTTCACTGAAGGGGCGCATATCGTCGTGTAAAAGGTGGGCTCCCCGGACCATCGTGCGCAGTTTATACATGCAAAACAGCTGGCCATTGCGTCCGACCCGCTGCTGCGCGAAGATCGGAGCGCCGCCGGTCACCGCGGTAATGCCGATCATCGCGACGGCGACGACCGGCGCCGTGACCGCCAACACGCCGATCGAAACCGTGACGTCGATGACGCGCTTGATAACGTGCCAAGAACGCGGGACGCTCGCGCCCTTCCCGTGAAGGCGCTCGGCCCGAGCCGCCCCCGGCGAGCCGAGTACGTCGGTCACGTGTTTCCTCGACCGGCCGCAAGCAAGGCCTCGACGCGTTCGCCGAGGTGAGCCATTCCGGAAATGGTGCCCACATCACCGCCGGCGACGGTTCCGTACTCAATGTACGGCACGTATTCGCGCGTGTGGTCGCTACCCGGGGCGGTCGGATCGCACCCGTGGTCCGCGGTGAAAAACAAACTGTCGCCGGGCCGGATCCGGGCGCGGATGGCGGGCATGAGCGCGTCGAGGCGTTCGAGCGCGTCGCCGTATCCGCGGACGTCCCGCCGGTGCCCATACTTGCTGTCGAAATCATTGAGGTTCACAAAAACAAAGCCGTGCTCGGTGGCGTCGGCGATCTCCAGCGCTTTCTGGACGGCATCCGCGTTGTCCAACACGCGAACCGACGAAGCGATGCCGTGTCCGCAATAGATGTCGCAAATCTTTCCGACGGCATGCACCGGCGTTCCGCCCGCCGCCAGCCGGTCGAGAATGCTCGGCGGCGGCGGCAGCGCGTAGTCGCGCCGGTTGGCGGTCCGCACATAGCTGCCGGGCGTGCCGACGAACGGCCGTGCGATCACTCGATTCACGGCGTGCGGCGGGACGAGCATCGCGCGCGCGCGTTCGCACCAGTCGTACAGCGTCGCCAACGGAACGGTCGACTCGTGAGCCGCTACCTGAAAGACCGAATCGGCGGAGGTGTAAAGGATCGGGCGACCGGTGCGCTGCTGCTCTTCGCCCAACTCGGCAATGATTTCGGTACCCGACGCGGGGATGTTGCCCAAGGGCGGCGTACCGCAAATTGCCGCAAACGCGGCAACGACATCGGGCGGAAAACCATTCGGATAAGTTGGAAAAGGAACTTCCGTAACGATCCCCGCCATTTCCCAGTGGCCCGTTATCGTGTCTTTGCCCTTCGAACGCTCGGCCAAACGGCCGACCGCGCCCGCGGGATTTTCGACTGCGGCGACACCGCGAATTCCGGTGATGCGGCCCAATCCGAGTTGCTCGAAATTCGGAAGATGCAGACCACCGAGCCGTTCGGCGACGTTTGCGATGGTGTTCGCCTTGGGCGCATCGCCATAGCTCGGCGCATCGGGCAGCGCGCCAACTCCGGCCGAGTCCATGACAAATGCAAGAACGCGAGGCATCGACGGCGCGGTTCGGTTCGGCGCAGGAGCGTGCCTTCTGTTTGGCTGAACGCCAATCCGAGAATGTCCGTTTTGCTCTCATCGTGTTGGCGGCAGGAAGCTTTGTGCTGGCAAGTTTTCGCAGCGTGCGGGCTGCGCCGCCGACGAGTCTGGATCTGAGCGCGGACCGGGTAACCTATTACAGCAATCGTTACATCGTGACCGGCGAGGGTCACGTCCGCGTGCGCTCCGTGTGCCAATTTAATTTGAGCAGCATGGGATCGTTGAGCCGACGATCTCGAGCTTCTACAGGAATGTGTGGGCGACAACGTGTGGGCGACAGCGGCGCTGTGCCACTCGTCGGTGCAAGTCGTCGTCAACCAAAACAATCCGACGCTGCTGCACGACTCGTCGGAAGAATTCGCGAACGGGACCGCCGGCGAATCGTTCTTCGATCACCCCGCGAACATCGTGTTTACGTGGGACGGCCGCGATACGCCGCTGACCAAATACACGCCGGTGAATCTGCGCCCGCGCGCGGTTACGCGCTGGTCCCGGCGGCGCGCCTCTTCGCGCGGGCCACGCTCGATCCGGCCACGGGTTCCGTCGTCGGACTCGTGCTGACCAAGCGGCGTTTGCCCACCGATGCGGCGTACCGCGAAGCCGGCGGTCGTCGCGCCGGAATCCTGCACGGCCCAGGGGCCCCACCGGCCGTCCCGTCGTCCATCGGCCGGCCGGGCGTCCCGGCTCCGTCGCGTTGCCGCGTCCCTGACCGCCGCCGAGGCGGATCGACTTCGTCGGTCCTTTGGCGTTCGGGCTTCGCCGAGCCGCCTTGTCGGGTAACGCGATCTAGTGGACGATGATCGGGAAGTATTCCTTGACCTCGATGCCGTCGACGGAGCGGGCGATGATCTGCAGCGTCCAGGCATGGCGCAGCCAGGGCGGCAGCCACCACGGAATCGTATAGGCGAGCGAGAACTTCCCGATCCCGTCCTGACGCAGCGGAGCGTTACGGAACTCAACTCTGGCCTCGACGTAACCGACATTAGGTGAAGTCTCGACCGTTCCGCGAATCGTCTGTCCGGCGTGGAAATTACGATCCGCGGGCATCGAAACGGCCAAAATCTTGGGCATGCCGTGCACGGGGACGGGGCTCGGGTGCGGCCCGGTCTCGGCCAACGTCGCTGTCCACACCGCCAGACTCAGCAGAAGCGAGAGGGCAACTTTCATGACGAGCGAGAATTTGAGCACGTGAACCCTACTACCCCGCCGGCACTCGTTCTCCGCCGCGAACGGGCCGCGACGCTGAGCATCGTGATCCCGCTCTTCAATGAAGCCGGCAATGTCGACGAGTTGCTGCGGCGCGTCGGCACGGTGGTTCGCGAACTGCCCGATCCCCCGCTCGACTACGAAGTGATCTGCGTCGACGACGGCAGCCGCGACACCACCCGCGACAAGCTGCTCGCGGCATCGCGCATCGATCCGCACCTGCGCGTGCTCTCACTCTCGCGAAATTTCGGTCACCAGATCGCGGCGACGGCCGGGTTGGACGCGTCGCGCGGCGACGCGGTTGTGCTCATGGACGGCGACCTCCAGGACCCGCCCGAGCTCATCGCCGAGTTCCTCGAGAAATACCGCGCGGGCTACGACGTCGTTTATGCCACACGCCGGCGGCGCAGCGGCGAGAGCCGCTTCAAGATCTGGACCGCGGCCGCGTTCTATCGAATCGTGCGGCACCTCACCAATGTTTCCATCCCGGTCGACACCGGCGACTTCCGGCTCATGAGCCGGCGCGTCATCGACGCGCTGCGACAGACGCGCGAGCGCCACCGCTTCATCCGCGGACTGGTGAGCTGGGTCGGTTACAATCAGACCGGCGTCGAATACGATCGCGACGCGCGGTTCTCGGGTGAAACCAAGTATCCGTTCTCGAAGATGCTCAAATTCGCCATCGACGGAATCACGGCGTTCAGCGAGATTCCGCTGCGCTTCGCGTCGTATCTCGGCTTCATTACCAGCTCGTTCGCGTTTCTCTACGCGGTCGTGGTCCTGACGCTCAAGATCTTGGGGTACAACGAGCCGGGCTACACGTCGACGATTCTAACCGTCCTATTTCTGGGCGGGGTGCAACTAATCGGCATCGGCATCCTCGGCGAGTACGTCGGGCGCATCTACGACGAAATCAAAGCCCGCCCGCTGTATTTCATTGCGGAGAACGCCGGAGCGGGATTGCGCGACGCCGAGGCGATTGCCGCCGGGATGCCGCTCGCGCGTTAGCGCCGCGCGCGAGGTTCGACAGGTTCCGGCGATTGACGTCGGAAACGAATCATTCAATGCTCGATTCGGATCGCATTCCGCGACACCGCCGAAACCCGCCGTCCCTACCGACGCGCGGCGGCGCGCTCAAACTTCTGGCTGGAGCTGCGCTCTCCACGCTGACGAGCTGTAACGACGGCGCTCCGACCGTCCGGTATCAATCGGGAGCGGCGAAGTTGCCCACCGCGCTGGGTTCGCAAATCTATCCGTCAGACGACGTCGCCCGTTCGCTCGGGCTCTTGGCGGCGATGGGTGCGACCTACGTGCGCGCGAGCGCGACGCTGCCGCTCGCGTTCCTCGATGCGTTGTTCGGCGCCGCGACGCAGCAGGGAATTCGGGTCGTGCTCCTGTCCGCGTATGCTGCGCAGCCGGTCGACAGCGCCGCATACGCGGCCGCAGTCGCGCAGGTGCACGTTCGATATGCCGCCGCCAATCCAATCTGGGAAGTGTGGAACGAGCCCGATCTCGCGCAATACTGGAACGGACCGCCCGACGTGCTCGTGTATCTCGAGGTATTGGCGGCGACCGCGAAAGCGCTGCGCGCGGCGGGGGCAACCGACATCTGGACCGGCGGTACCAGCGGCGTCGACCTCAACTGGATCTACAATCTGGTCGCCCGCGGGGCTTTCCAATCGGCAACCGGATGCGCCGTGCACAGTTACAAGCCGCCCGGCTTTGCGCGCACCGAATATATCCAGGCGGCCTCGTTCTTGCCGGCTGGGATCGGTCTGCACACGACGGAGACGTGCATCGCGAGTTCGGCCGGCAGTCAATCGGATTTTTTCGACCAAATGTGGTATCTGCACCGCGAATTGAACTTGCCGACGCTGCTGTGGTGCGAATTCCGGGACGGCACCGCCGGCGACACGCCGCCCTTCAACGAAGCCTACGGTTTGGTCGGCCCCGACTATTCTCCCAAGAGCGTCTACTTCGCGGCCCAGTCGCTCGTGCGCACCGACGACTGACGCCCATTGTCGGCGTCCCGGTCGGGCGATGCGTCGGGCGACGTTTCCGCGCCCAGCAGCGCCCCGTGCGCAAGATACCGGCGGACATAATCACGTACGCCGTCCTCGAGCGACGTGATTGGTGACGTATAGCCCGCCGCGCGCACGCGATCAATCGTCGCCTGCGTCCGATACTGGTACTTTTCGCGCAACGCTTCGGGCATCGGGACATAATCGACCCGCTTGGGCCGCCCGAGGGCCGCGAAGATCGAACGCGCCAAATCATTCCAGGTGCGCGCGACTCCAGCGCCGACGTTGTATAATCCGGCGGCCGTCCGCGAACGCCCCAAAAACGCGGTGATCGCGACGGCGTCTTTCACATACAGAAAGTCGCGCGTTTGCTCGCCGTCGGCAATGTCGCTGCGATAGCTCGCGAAGAGTTGCATGGCGCCGGTGTGCACGATCTGATCGTAGGCCTTGGCGACGACGCTGCGCATGTCGCCCTTGTGATCTTCGTTGGGTCCGAAAACGTTGAAGTACTTGATCCCGACCGCGAGTTCGAGCACGCCCTCCCGGCGCGCCCACTGATCGAAGAGGTGCTTGGAGTAGCCGTACATGTTGAGCGGGCGCAACGAATCGGGAGCCAGGTCTTCGCGCAGATCGGTTTCCCGCGCACCATACGTCGCCGCCGACGATGCGTAGACGAACCGCGCGCCGCGCCCGAGCGCCCAACCGGCAAGGGCTTGCGAGCGGCCGACGTTGTTGCGCACTAAATACGCCGCGTCGCGTTCGGTGGTCGCCGAACACGCGCCGAGATGATAGACCGCCGAGATGTGGCCGAAGGCCTCGGGCTCGCGCCCGATCCGCTCGTAAAAGTCGTCGGCTTCGCAATAGTCGCTAAAGCGCAGCGGCACGAGGTGGCGCCATTTCTCGCCGCACCCCAGACGGTCGACCAAAATCGCATCGTCAACGCCGTCGCGATTGAGCTGCCACACCAGCGCGCTGCCAATCAATCCGGCCGCACCGGTTACGACGATGCGGCTGCGGTTGGTCCCGTTCATCGATTCGGCGGATTCGACGACGGCGCGAAAGTCGCATCCCGGATGAGGGCGACGACGAGCGAGCGCTCCGCCGGGCGAACGCTGCCTAGGGTAAATGCTTCCGCTACCCGTTCGACTCCGGTCGCACCGGCGATCTCCGCGAGCGGTTGCCCCGCCCGCACGTACGTGCCGACCGGCGCGGCGATGCGGATCCCGGCCAGCGGACCGTGCGCGGCGACCAGATCGCGGGCCGCTTCGCCGATCGCCACCGCGTCGATCGCGCGAACATAGCCGTCGGCCGCGGCGGATACCGCCGACGCGGGCGCCGCCGGCGCCAGCGCTTCGAGTGCGCCGCGCGAACCGCCCTGGGCTTCGACGAGCGCCACGAATCGTTCGTAGCCCGCACCGCCCCGCAGCGCCGCCGTCAACCGCGGTACGATCTCGGCCTCCGGCACGCCGCCGACGCGCAGCATCTCTTGCGCGACGATGCCCGTGAGCCGGCCGAAGCGGCTATCCGCCGGGGCGCCGCCGCGCAGATAATCGCGCGCCTCGATCGCTTCCAAGCCCGTTCCGACGTTAGCCGCGAGCGGCTCGTCCATATCGGTGACGATCGCGCTGGCCCGCCGGCCGCTGCGCTCGGCCAGCCGCACCATCGTGGTCGCCAGCTCAATCGCCTCGCGTTCGGTACGCATGAACGCGCCGCCGCCGACTTTCACGTCGAACACGATCGCGCCGGCGCCGCCGGCAATTTTCTTTGAGACGATCGAGGCGGCGATCAGTCCGACGCTGGGCACGCTGCCGGTGCGGTCGCGCAACGCGTACAGCAGTTTGTCGGCCGGAACGAGCCGCTCGCTTTGC
The DNA here is from genome assembly GCA_003134035.1 of Candidatus Velthaea versatilis. GTDB lineage: Bacteria > Vulcanimicrobiota > Vulcanimicrobiia > Vulcanimicrobiales > Vulcanimicrobiaceae > Velthaea > Velthaea versatilis. The sequence goes on along the minus strand of PLAE01000002.1, from coordinate 2,847 downwards.
GCAGCGATGGCGCAGCCGATGCGTTCGATCTGGGCCCGAAACGCGGCCGGGCTCAGAGCGGTGCGCAGGCCCGGAATCGCTTCGAGCTTGTCGAGCGTCCCGCCGGTGTGGCCCAGCGCGCGGCCGGAGAGCTTCGCGACCGGCACGCCGCACGCCGCGACGAGCGGGACCACGACGAGCGAGACGGTGTCGCCGACACCTCCGCTCGAATGCTTGTCGACCACGACGGCCGCGTTGTCGAAAGCGAGCACGTCGCCCGAGGCCACCATCGCGTCGGTGAGCGCCAAGATCTCATCGTCGTGCATGCCGCGGATGGTGCAGGCCATCGCCAGCGCCGCGACCGGAGCGTCGTCGATCGCGCCGCCGACGTACCCGGCGACGATGCGGCGCCATGTCTGCGCGTCGAGCATCCCGCCATCACGCTTGGTCGCCAGCGCCCGCCGCAGCCAGCCGTCATCCATCGACGCATCCATCGACGCCGTGGGTTTGCGACGCGAGAAGGAGAAGCCCGCACGGTGCTGAGGCTCGTCTTCACGCTCGGCTGGCTTCCGGCACTCGTCACGGCCTATCTGCTGCGGACCGGCAACGGACCGCCGGTCGCGCTTAGCGGCGCGGGCGCGCGCGGCGCGGCGGCGTGCGCGGGTCTCGCCGCGACGCTGGCGGTTTTGAGCGCGGGATATTTCGCGGCGCTGCGGCGCCCGCCTCAACGGGGCGAATTGCTCACCGCGGCGGCCGGATCGGTGCTGGCGGCGCTGGCCATGCCGCTCCTCTTTTCGGCCGACGTCTATGCCTATGCGTACTACGGCGACCTCGCCTTGCGCGGCCAAAATCCGTACGGTCACGGGCCTCCACCGGCCGCCGACCCGCTGGCGGCGGCGGCCGTCGCCGCTTGGGCCGGGAAGGTTCCGCCGCGCTGCGTCTACGGGCCCGCCGCCGTCGGCTTGGCGGCGCTGATCGATGCGGCCGGCGCCGGCGGCGGCGTCGCCGTCCAAATCGCCCTGCAGCGCTTGGCGGCGGCGGCGGCGTACGCGTTCTACACCGCAATCGTGCTGCGGCTCGTCCGCGCGCCGCGCACCCGGGCCGCGTTGCTGCTCAACCCGGTCGTCCTGTGGAGCGTCGCCGAGGGCCATAACGACACCGCGATGACGGCGCTCGCGGCCGCCGGACTCGCGGCGACTCGGGCCCGGCCGCTGTGGTTCGCCGCGGCGGCGTTGGTGAAAGCGATCGCGCTCGTCATGTGGACGAAGCTCGAAAATACCCGCGATCGTCTGTCTGCCGGAGCGGCCGTAGCCGCCGGCTATGTGCCACTGCTCGTCGCTTGGCTGCCGAGCCGGAGTTCAGCGCCGGCAGCGGGCGATCATACCGCGTTGTGGGCGTCGCCGCTCGGCTTGGCCGCGACGCTGGCCGGCCGCGAGTTCGCGCTCGCCCTGGCCCTCGCCGCGCTGATCGCCGCCGCCGTCGGCGCCCGGCGGCTGCCGGCGGCGGATCGCGCTCCGGCCTTTGCCTTAGCCGCATGGTTCGCTTTGCCGAACGCGTATCCGTGGTATGCGTTGTGGATCGTACCGCTCGCTGCGCGCCGACTCTCGTCGAAATGGTCGGCCGCCTTGCTGACGTGCGCCCTGTTCGCCCCCGCCCGCGTTGTTACGGACGCGGTCTTTGGGGCATCTGAAAGCCTGGATGCCGCTCCCTCGCTTTTGCTCGGAATGATCGCACTGGCTTACCTTCCTCCGCTCGCCGTCCTGGCAGTGGCCGGGCGTTTTCGGCGGCGCATAGCCGCACTCGCGGCGGTCGCGGCGTTGGTGACGTGCCGCCCGGCTGCGGTCACGGCGCAGCAAACGAGCGCGCCCAGCCCGATGCCGGCCGCCGCACCCGCAACGCCCGCGGGCAGCCCGAGTCCCGCAGCTGGGCCGGCACCTTCGCAGCCGTTGCCCGCGGCGGTGCCGCAGTCGCCGCCGTTGGCCTCGCCGCAGGCGCCACCGTCGCCCATAGCGTCGGCGCAGCCGCTTGCCTCGCCGTCGGCCGCGCCCAGTCCGTCAGCGCCCAGCCCGGCGCCGGTCGCGTCGGCCGTGCCATCGCCGAACTTGGGCCCGACGGCGGGCGCACCCGGCCCGCCTGCGCCGATTCCGGCGCCGGTCGTCACGGCGAACCCGTTCGGCTACATCATCAACCCGCCGCCGGTCCCCGCGACGCTGCCCGACGGTCCACACATCCTGCAAGTCGACCTGAATGACCGGCGCCTTCGCGCCGGCGGGCCGCTGCTCGTGCGCGTCTTCACGTCGGCCAACGTCGTCGGCGTCGAGGCACGCTGCTTCGGGCGGTTCCTCGCGATCCCGCAAGTCAGCCCCGGAGTCTTCGCCCTCAGCTACACGCTCCCGACCGCGATCCCGGCCTTCCTCTTCCGCACCTTCGAGATCGTAATCGCCGCCGCTACGCCCGACGAGCAGCAAACCACCAAAAACTTTCCCCTCACCCTCGCCCGCTAAGTCGCGCCCGGGGCCGCAGCGGCCGCGGATGAAAAAGCCGGCCTCGGTAGCGGAGGCCGGCTTGCGTGTCACGTTCTTCTTACGCGTTCTTCTTAGTTGAAGCGGACGTCGATTTTGCGGGGCTGGGCCTTGGGGTGGATGTGCAGGCCGAGCGTCAGCAGGCCGTGTTCCACCTTGGCTTCGATCGACTCGGTGTCGATCTCGTCGGGGATGACGATCGCGCGGGTGAAGTTACGCTTCGCGCTCTTGCCGGCGATGGTCAGGACGCGGTCCTCGAGCGTGACCTCGATCTGGTCGGGGCCGAAGCCCGGGACGGGCAGTTCGACCGCGAAGCCGGTCTCGGTCTTGGCGATGTCGAGGCCGA
>PLAE01000175.1 GCA_003134035.1 Candidatus Velthaea versatilis | reverse complement strand
CGCGATCGATGCCGGCAACGGCCGCGTTCACGTCCTCGTGCGCACCGACGGCGCGACGACGCGCATCGTTGCGTTGTGCGCGCCGCATTTGCGTGAACGCGTCGATCGCGCGCTCGCCCAGGCGCGCTTCGCGCTGGCGGCGAGTGCGCCGCGCTCCGAGGCCGCACCATGATCCCGCCGGCCACCGCCGATGCGCTCAACCGGATCGCGCTGCGCGCCCAAGACGTGATGCGCGCATACACCGCTGGCGGTTTCGCGGCCAACAGCGACGCCAACACGCCGGCGCGGCCGCCGCAACTTGCGGCCGATCCGCTCAGCGTCGCGGCGCCCGCGAACGCTTATTTTGTCACGCAGACCGGCGGCGGCGTCCGCACGTTCACGCGCGACGGCGGGTTCACGCTCGACGCCGGGAAGTTGCGCGACGGCGCCGGAAACGCGGTGCTCGGATACCCGGGCGGCGACGCGCGCGGCACGCTGCCCGTTCCGCTGGCGCTGCCGGCGAACGACGTTGCCCTGGGCCGCTGCACGAACGTGCGCGTCGAGAGCGACGGCACCGTATCGTATACGCGCGCGACGATCGATCCGCGCACCACCGAGCGCGGCGTCGAACGCGTCGTTGCCGGGAAGATCGCGCTGGCGCGCTTTCCGGCCGGCACCCAGCCCGTTCGCCTCGACGAGCGCAGCGTGGCGGCGCCGCAGGGCATTCCGCCGCACTTCGGCACGCCCGCCGACGGCACGTTCGCCGGCGTGTCGACGTATGCGCGCGACACGGGGACGGTCGATATCGCCGCCAGTCTGGACAAGCTGTCCGAAGCGTATCGCGCGTTCTCGGCGTTGGCGGCGGCGAACAAGGCGCGCGGCGGCGCCGACCAAACGGCGATGGATCTGCTTAAATGATCGCGGATCTCTGCTTTGATGCGCCCGACGCGCGCGGCGTGCGGCGAGCGCGGTTCGTGCCGCGCTCGAGCATTCCGCTGGCGGCGGCGTGTCTGGTCGCGAACGGTCTGCGTGAAACGCTGCGCGAGCTGTTCGGCGAACGCTGCGAGTTGACGATCGGCGAGCCGGCGGCGATCGGGCGTGACGCCTGGGACGTGCTGTCGCGCGACGCGCACTGCTTTCTCACCAGTGGCCGACAGACCGATATCGTGCTCGTCGTTCCCCAGCGCGACGCGTCCACGCTGGTGCTGCGGGCGTTCGGTGAAGCCGAAGCCTCCGGCGCGCCGGTGCTCAGCGCGCTCGAGATGCACGCTGTGGAACGGATCGCCGCGCGTTGCGCTGCGGCGTTCGACCCGCTCTGCGCGGAGCGGCGCGGCGTGACGCAGCGCGTCTGGGCCGCGGGGGTGCCGGCGTGCGTCGCGTACTTCGATATTCGGATGACGCTGCCGGTCGCGCTCGAGTTCGGCATCGGCATCGTGCGCGAACTTCCCGATCCGGGCCCGGCCGGAGCGTTCCCGGCCGCGCTGCTGGGACACGTGCCGGTCGACGCTCGGGTGCAGTTCGCGGCCGGAAGCGTCGACGTCGCGGCGTTGCTGGGGCTGGCCCCGGGCGACATCGTGCAGCTCGATACGCCGGTCGGTGCGCCGGCAGCCCTCAAGGTCGGCGGCCGTTTCATTGCCGCCGGTGAAGCCGGGGTGCGTTCCGGCCGATACTCCTTTGAGGTACGCGCGGTTCAGTCGGCGATGGAGGCCGGCTCGTAATGGCAAATTCGGATAACGGCAGAAACATCGACCTGCTCATGAGCGTTCCGCTCAAGATAACGGCCGAACTGGGCAGCTGTAAAATGCTCGTCGAGGACATCCTCAAGCTCGGGACCGGATCGGTCGTCGAACTGGACCGGATTGCGGGCGGCCCAGTTGACTTACTGGTAAACGACCGCCTCGTTGCGCGCGGCGACGTCGTCGCGATCGATGAGAAGTTCGGCGTTCGCATTACGGAGCTGATCGAGCGGCCGTAAGCTGAATTTCGGAGCCGACAGACGCCGGTCATGTTTCGGCCATCCCGCGCAGTCACAATCGCGGCATGGATGCATTGCTCACGCTCGCCGGTCACGGGCGCTCCTCGCTGCCGCTCGATGTGCTGGCCGCGCTCACGCTCTTGTCGATCGCACCGTTCGTGATCGTGCTCTCGACGTCGTTCGTGCGAATCATCGTCGTGCTTTCGCTGGTGCGCTCGGCAATCGGCGCATCGTCGCTGCCGCCCAACGCCGTGCTTACCGGGCTCGCGCTCATCCTGACCTTCGTCATCATGACGCCGACGTTCGAGCGGATCTCCCACGACGCGCTCGATCCGTATGCCAAGGGCCGTATCTCCCAGCATACCTTCCTCGAACGAGCCGCCGAGCCGCTGCGAGCGTTCATGCTGCGCCAAACGAAGACCAAGGATATCACGGTCTTCGCCCGCATCGCCCGCCGGCCGCCGCGTGAAGAGCCGGCCGCCACGCCGCTGACCGTGCTCGTCCCCGCCTTCGTGGTCGGTGAACTGCGCAACGGCTTTGCCATCGGCGTCGCGCTCTATCTGCCGTTCGTGGCCATTGACTTAGCCGTTGCCGCCATCCTGATGGGACTGGGCATGTTCATGCTCTCGCCGCCGGTTATCTCGCTGCCGGCAAAATTGCTGCTCTTCGTGCTCGTCGACGGCTGGGCGCTCGTCTGCGACGGGGTTGTGGCGAGCTTCAGGTAGAAGACCGCGCCCATGCGAATTACGGAACGGTTGCGGACGCGGACGCCTTTCTTCTCGTTCGAGTTTTTCCCGCCGAAAACCGATGCGGGCGTGGTCTCGCTCATGCAGACCGTCGCGGCGCTCAAATCGCTTGATCCGGCCTACGTTTCGGTCACCTATGGCGCGGGCGGCTCGACCCGCATGCGGACCGTCGACGTCGCCAAGCGGATCCAAAACGAGCTGGCCATCGATGTGCTCGCGCACATCACGTGCACGGGTTCGAGCGTCGACGAACTGCGCGATGTCTTTCGCGAACTCGAAGCGGCCAAGATCGGCAACGTGCTCGCCTTGCGCGGCGATCCGCCCAAAGGCAGCGACACGTTCGTCGCGCACACCGGCGGTTTTCGGCATGCCAGCGACCTCGTCGGCTTGCTCGAACGCGAATTCGACTTCTGTGTGGGCGCCGCGTGCTATCCCGAAAAGCATCCGGAAGCGGGCAGCTTCCATGCCGACCTCGACGCCGTCGAGCGAAAAGTAGCCGCCGGAGCGCGATTCCTCATCACGCAGCTGTTTTTCGACAACGCGCACTATTTCGATTTCGTGGCGCGCGTGCGCGCGCGCGGCATCACGGTGCCCGTCATTCCGGGCATCATGCCGATCACCAATTACGAGCAAATCGACCGCTTCACCGCGATGTGCGGGGCGACCATCCCGGCCGGTCTGCGCTCCGAACTCGAGCTGCGGCGCGGCGAACCCGAAGCCGTCGCGGAGCTTGGCGTGGCGTTCGCGACATTGCAGTGCGTCGAATTGCTCGATGCGGGCGCACCGGGCATTCACTTCTATACGCTCAACAAATCGCCGGCGACGCGCGCGGTGGTGTCGGCGCTGCAGGCCTCGCGCTTCGGCGTACGGCGGGCGCCGGCGCGTCAAAGCGCCTGACTCGGCGGCGAGTACATTCAGGCCGATGCGGGGAAGAGCGGTCGCTCAAGTTTTGGGGGTCGCCGGTCTAGCGGCGTCGCTGCTGGTCGCGTGCGGCGGAAGCTCCCAACTGGCCCCGATCCCGACAGCGACGTTCGGCGCTAGCGTCGCGGCCACGGCTCCGCCGGGTTCCTCCACGCTGCCGGCGCCGACGCCCGTCGCGTTACCTTCACCGAGCGTTGCCCCTTCGCCCAGCGTATCATCCTCGCCGGTGAACGGCTTACCGACTCCAGCCCCGGTCTCGACATAGCCTACTAGCCGGCGCTTGTCGTTCGCCCCGCGCCGCGCGTAAGAATCTCGGCAATAATCCGGCCGTAACTTCGCCATCGCGGTTGGCGATGATTTGCCGATGGCGGCTTTTGCAATTCTACTGCGCGAAGGACTCATCGTAACGGCGGTGCTCGTGCTGCCGATCCTCGGCCTTGCGACGCTGGTCGGCGCGATCGTCGCGATCGTGCAGGCCGCGACGCAGGTGCAGGAACAGACCCTGACCCTGCTGCCGAAAATCGTCGTCGTCGGTGCCGCGGTGGCGCTTTTCGGGGCGTTCGGAATGAATCTGTGCGCGCGGCTCTTCACCGACGTGCTCGACCGTATCCCGGCGCTCGTGCACGGCGCATGACGCAAACATTGCTGCTCGTCTTCGCCCGCAGCGCGGGTCTCATGTTTCGGGCGCCGGGCTTCACCCATCCCGCCGTTCCGATGATCGTGCGATTAGCGCTGGCTCTCGCGCTGGCAATCGGCATCGCGCCGGCGCTGGGGCCGCAGCGGCAACTCGAATTGCCGGCGTTCCTGTTCGCCGTCGCGGGCGAAGTCGCGATCGGCACGGCGATCGGCATCGGCGCATCGCTGTTGTACGACGGCGCCTATTACGGCGGCCGGATGATCGACGATTACGTCGGCTTTCGCGGCAGCGTGCCCAACGCCGCCGTGAGTTCCGCGCAGGGCTTCGGGCGCTTGTGGTCCTCGCTGTTTCTAGCGGGCTTCTTTCTGCTCGACGGGTACGCGGTCGTCATTCGCGCCTTCGCCGATAGTTTCGCGCGCGTCGCGCCCGGTGCAATCATCGGTTCGGATGCCTGGTATCGCTTCGCGCTCGAGCTGCCGGAGACGATCGCGAAATCAGCGCTCCTGGTCGCCGCGCCGGCCATCGCGGTCGCGGCCGTGGTGCAGATCGCGCTTGCGGCCGTGACCCGCGTCGTGCCGCGCTTCGCGAGCTTTTCGCTCTCGTTTCCGATCGTCTTCGCGGCGGCCATTCTCGTCGCGATCGCAACGCTTCCGCTGTACGGGCCGCTGGCCGCGCATCCGCTGCTCGTCGTGCCGTACGAGGCGCCGCGATGAGCGCCGACCGTTCGCAGAAGAATTTTGATGCGACCCCGGCGCGAAAGCAGAAGGCCAAGCGCGAGGGGAATATCGCGCGTTCGAGCGAGGTCGCCGGGATTGCCGCCTTCGCGTGCGCCGCCGGCGCCACGTTTTGCGTCATCGTGCCGATTGGCGCATCGGCCGCCGGCGGTCTGGCGGCGCTCGCCGCTCAACCGCGGCTCACGCTGTTCCCGAGCTGGCTTGTCGCCGTCTTGGCACTGAGTTTCGTGCCCGCGTGTGCAGCCGCTGCCGGAGCGACGGCGGCGAGTCTCGTTCAAGCCGGCGGACTGCGCGTGACGCTCCCGAAGTGGCAGCTCGCGCGGCTCAACCCGGTCGCGGGGTTCAAACGCATGGTTGGTGCCGAAGCGGTCGTGAGCGCACTGCGGGCGACGTTGGCGTTTACCGCGGTCACGTGCGCGCTTATTCCGCTTATGCTCGACTTTTTCGCGCGGGCGACGGCGTTTACCGATAGCGCGGCGTTTGGGGCGCTCGCGATCGACGGTGCGCGGCGCGCGTGCTGGTCGGCCGTCGCGGTTGGGGTGTGTTTTGCGGCTGCCGATTACGCCTTCGTGCGCCGCCGCTGGCTGCGCGAGCTCAAGATGACGTTCGAGGAGATCCGGCGCGATCAAAAAGAAACGGACGGCGATCCGGCCGCCCGGTCGCGGCGCAAAACGCTGCACCGCACGCTGGTTCGCGGTTCCCTCGCGCGCACCAAAGACGCGTCGTTCGTCGTCGTCAATCCGACGCATATCGCGATTGCGATCCGGTATGCGCCGCCGGATGTTCCGGTGCCCGAAATACTCGTGCGCGCCGTCGACGAGGGCGCGCACAGCGTCAAAGCGCTGGCCCGCCAACACGGGATCCCGATCGTGGAAAACGTCGCGCTGGCCCGCGCGCTCTACGCCCAGGGCGAAGCCGGACGGGCGATTCCGAGCGCGACCTTCGTCGCGGTCGCGCGCGTCATCGCCGCGCTCATTCGTGAAGGAGTGCTGACTTGAACGCCAAGCTAACCTCGAGCTTCGCCTTTTTGGTGTTGGGCATCGTCGCGATCCTCATCGTGCCGCTGCCGCCGCCGATCCTCGACGGCCTTTTGGCGATCAATATTTTTGGCTCGGCGCTCGTGCTGCTTCTCACCCTGCGGGTCGAAGAACCGCTCGAATTTTCGGCCTTCGCGCCGTCGCTGCTGCTCGCGACGTTATTCCGCTTGTCGCTCGACGTCAGCGCGACGCGGCTGATCCTCACGCAGGGACACATCGCGGGCGGCGTTGGTGCGATCATCCCGGCGTTCGGACAGTTCGTCGTGGGCGGCAACCTCGTCGTGGGCCTCATCGTCTTCGCCATTCTCATCACGATTCAATTCATCGTGATCGCGACGGGGGCGCAGCGCGTCGCTGAAGTCTGCGCCCGGTTCACGCTCGATGCGATGCCCGGCAAACAGATGGCGATCGACGCCGACGTTCACGCCGGCGTCCTCGACGCCGACGGTGCGCGCCGCAAGCGGGCGCGGGTCCAGCGCGAAGCGGATTTCTACGCGGCGATGGACGGCGCCGGAAAATTCGTCAAAGGCGACGCGATCGCGGCCTTGGTTATCGTGGGGCTCAACCTCGTCGGCGGCATCGTCGTCGGCATCGCCTATCATGGGATGTCGCCGGGCGAAGCGATCGAGACGTTCGCGCTGCTGTCGATCGGCAACGCGCTGGTGACGACGCTGCCGGCCTTCCTGATTTCGACGGCGATGGGCATGATGGTGACGCGCGTTGCGGGCGACGGCGCGCTCGGCGTCGATCTCGCGCTGCAGCTCATCGGCCGGCCCGACGTGCTGCGCTCGGCGGCCGTTCTCATGACGCTGCTGGGTTTCGTGCCGGCGCTCCCCGGCCCGCTGTTCATCGGCATCGGCATCTGCGCGTTCACGGGCGCCCACTTCGCCGAGAAGCGCAAAACGCGCATCAGCTCCCGGCATCGAGCCGAGATCGAGCACGCCCGAAGGATCGCCGTGCGCCGGCCGGAGATGGCGCTCGCGCTCGTCGGCGTCGACGCGCTCTCAATCGACGTCGGCAGCGATCTGTACGCGCTGCTCGCGCCGCCGAACGCCGACGCGCTGCTGGACCGCATCGCCGACGTGCGGCGCGCGTTGGCCGCGGAGTTGGGTATCGTGATCCCCGGTGTGCGGCTGCGCGACGACGGCGCCCGCGATCCGCGCACGTATGCGATCCGCGTTCGCGATCGCATCGCCGGCGAAGGCGTCGTGCGGCTCGATCGCTTGATCGCGGTCGGCAGCGCGGCCACCCTGCGCGCGCTGCCGGGCGAAGATACGGTGGAGCCGGTGTACGGTTTGGCGGCCAAATGGCTGGGCTACGCCGACCGCGAGAATGCCGCGAACGCCGGCGCGCTGACGTTCGATGCGATCTCGATCGTCGGCTCGCATCTGTCGGAGATCGTCCGCCGGCACGCGAGCGAATTGCTCGGCCGTCAGGAGTTTCATACGCTCATCGAGCATCTGCGCGCGAGCGTTCCGTCGGTGGTGAAGGACATCGGGGGCGACGTGCTTTCGGTCGCGGCGGCGCACCGAGTGTTCACGCAACTGCTCAAGGAACGCGCTTGGCCGCGCGACCCGATCGCCGTCTTCGAAACGATCCTCGACGCCGCCGCGAGTACGCGTGACCCGCGCGAACTCGCTGAAGCGGCGCGCCGCAGCGTCGTGCCGCAGCAATTTCGGCGCGACGGGATCCGGCGCATCCGCCCGCTCATCTTCGCGCCGCACTTCGAGAGCGAACTGGCGCGGATGTGGAGTCCCGCCGGGGGCCTCGCGCCCGACCCCGTTACCGCGCTGCACGTCCGCACGAGCATTGAGAAATACGTGCGCGATCCAGCCTGCGGTCCGCACGCGATCGTCGCGACCGCCGCGCTGCGACCCGTGCTGGCCGAGTTCTTCGACCAAACGGCGTTGCGCATCGACGTGTTCGCCTATACGGAGATTCCGGCCGACGTCGCGCTCGAACCGGCCGGCATCATCGATGCACCGCCCGGCCGTGCAGCGTAAGGCGAAGGCGCGCGCGGCTTGCGGCGAAGCCGCAACGACGGGCGGCTCGCGCGAAGCCCGGACGACGCGAAGGGTCGACGAACTTGGCCACCAGGGGCGGATTCGCCACAAATCATAAGGGCGTACTTATGATTCCGCAATAAAATTGTATTTGACGCCGATGAGGCTGGCGTTTCATACTAGCGGGGACGGCAACCGAGAGCACCCGCTCATAAAGGATTTATTCTGCAAGCGCATCTCGCTGCGGAACAGATTTTTGTTGCCGCTTACCACCCGACGCCCGCGCTGCCGACGCTGTGCGGAGATTGCAGGAGGACCGCCGTGGCATCAACGACGTTCGAGGCCGGGGTCAAAGACTACCGGAAAAATTACTGGACCCCCGATTACGTCCCGCTCGATACCGATCTGCTCGCCGTCTTCAAGATCGTCGCGCAATCGGGTGTTCCGCGCGAGGAAGCCGCCGCCGCCGTCGCCGCCGAATCGTCGACCGGCACCTGGACGACGGTGTGGACCGATCTGCTGACCGACCTCGATTATTATCGCGGCCGCGCGTATCGCATCGAACCCGTCCCCGGTGACAGCAACGCCTTCTACGCGTTTATCGCCTACCCGATCGATCTCTTCGAGGAGGGTTCGGTCGTGAACGTCCTCACGTCGCTCGTCGGCAACGTCTTCGGCTTCAAAGCCGTGCGCAGTCTGCGTTTGGAAGACCTCCGCTTCCCGCTGGCCTACGTAAAAACGTGCGGCGGCCCACCGAACGGGATTCAATTGGAGCGCGACCGGCTGGGCAAATACGGCCGCCCGCTCTTGGGCTGCACGATCAAACCGAAGCTCGGCCTGTCGGCCAAAAATTACGGCCGTGCCGTTTACGAATGCCTGCGCGGCGGGCTCGATTTCACCAAGGATGACGAGAACATCAACAGCCAGCCGTTCATGCGCTGGCAGCACCGCTTCGAGTTCGTGATGGAAGCCGTGCAGAAAGCCGAAGCCGAAACCGGCGAGCGCAAAGGCCACTATCTCAACGTTACCGCCCCGACGCCCGAAGAAATGTATAAGCGCGCCGCCTTCGCAAAATCGCTGGGCGCGCCGATCATCATGCACGATTTTCTCACGGCGGGCTTCACGGCGAACACCGGCCTTGCGAACTGGTGCCGCGAGAACGGGATGCTGCTGCACATTCATCGCGCGATGCACGCCGTGCTCGACCGCAATCCGTATCACGGGATCCACTTCCGCGTCCTCACCAAATGCCTGCGTCTGTCGGGCGGCGATCATCTTCACTCCGGCACCGTCGTCGGGAAACTCGAAGGCGACCGCGAAGCGACGATCGGCTGGGTCGACATGATGCGCGAGCAGTTCATCCCCGAGAATCGCGCACGCGGGATCTTCTTCGATCAGGATTGGGGCGCGATGCCGGGCGTCATGCCGGTTGCCTCGGGCGGCATCCACGTGTGGCACATGCCGGCGCTCACCGCCATCTTCGGCGACGATGCGTGCTTCCAATTCGGCGGCGGAACGCTGGGCCATCCGTGGGGCAATGCCGCCGGAGCGCACGCCAATCGGGTCGCGCTCGAAGCGTGCGTCGAAGCGCGCAATCAAGGCCGCGCCGTCGAGCGCGAAGGCCGTGAGATCCTCACCGAGGCCGCCAAGGATTCGCCCGAACTGCGCATCGCGATGGAGACCTGGAAAGAGATCAAGTTCGAGTTCGACACGGTCGACAAACTCGACGCGCCGGCCCGCTCGCTCGTCGCCAACTAATCTTCACCCTCGCCCGGAGAACACGCCAATGGCCGAAATTCTCGCATATCCAACGACCCAACCGCGCGGCGAAACGTTCTCGTACCTGCCGCCGATGACGCCCGACCGCCTGCGCAAGCAAATCACGTACTTGATCGCGCAAGGTTGGGCTCCGGCAATCGAACACACCGAACCCCACAAGGCGTTTTCGAGCTTCTGGTACTTGTGGAAATTACCGATGTTCGGCGAGAAGTCGGTCGAGAAGATCCTGGCCGAACTCGAAGCCTGTCACCGCGCGAATCCCGGTCACCACGTGCGGCTACTCGGCTACGATAACTACACGCAATCGCAGGGAACCGCGTTCATCGTGTTCCGGGCCGGCGCGCGGTAGGGCTCGCCGATGGCTGAGTTCACATCGGTCTCGATCGACGGCCGCTCGGCTTCACGCGCGCGCCGCCAAGCGCTGTCGAGCGGACGTGCCGCTTTGCCGCCGGCCAACGAGCGGGTGCGCTCCGGTTCGCGCAGCGCGACCGTTCCGGATGGCATCGCATCGGCTGCGGCTCCAACGCTTGAAGTCGCACCGGAACGCGTCGAACTGCCGATCGCCACGCCCGTCGTCAAGACGCATGCGGGATCGTCGTGCCGCGAGGTCGCTCGCGCACGGCGCGCCGAGGCCGCGCGCCACGGCCGAGGCGATGCGCCGGCCGCGGAGCCGAGCCGCCCGCCGCGGATCGGTCGACTGGAATACGCACCGAAAGTCGAGACGTCGCAGACGCACGCCGGCCAAAGCGTCACGGGCGTGCGCATCGGCCACGGCCGCGCGGTCACCGGCGACGAGCGCGGCTGGGCGCTGCCGATTTCCGGGACCCAATACATCGGAACGGAGAGCGGCGCCGCCGCGCGGCCATCCGCTCCGAAAGTCGGCCGCGCGCGCACGCCCGGCGGAAGCGTCGTTTCGGGAACGCTCGTGCGCAGTTCGGTTCACGTTACGGGCGACGAAGCCGGCGCGAACATCGCCATCACCGGCGAAGCCGACGGCCGGATCGACGACGATGTGACGCCGCGCGGCGATCACGGCGTGAGCACGACCGCGCAATTCGGGCGCCAGATGGGTTCGATCGGCAGGGGTAACGGCGCAAACCTCGCACGCTCGGCGCAATCCTTCGGTTCACGCGAACGCTCCCGGCAGCCGGCAATCGAATCGACGGACGGCGGACAGACCGTGACGGGGTCGGCGGTCGGTCGCAGCATCCGCGTCACGGGCGATGAGGCGGGTGCGTGCCGCACGCTCACCGGCGATCAATATCTCATGCCTGCGCGCCGCCAAGCCGCGTGCGGCGGACGATCGGGCGGCACGGCGCCGGCGGCGCTCATCAATGCCGAGCGGCCCGATCCCGTCAGCGGAGCGAAAGTCAACGTCGGACGGACGGCGCACGGGCGCCGCGTGACCGGCATCGACGTCGAACATCATCGGCTCGTTACCGGCGACGAGCCCGGCACGTGTGCCGCGATCACCGGAAGTTCGTATCAAGGCGGTTCGAGCATCGCTCAATGGTGCGACGACGCGCAAGTCGCCGAGAGCGAAGCGCGCGTCGGTCCGCGACCGGCGCCCGCGCGCGTCACCGGTGATTCGCCGCGTGCCGGCGGCGCCGTGACCGGAGCCGGCCGCGGCGCGGGCCGCGACATAACGGGCACCTCATACGATCAAGCGCCGGCCGACGACGCGGCGCTGCCCGCCCAGCCCGTCGCCGCGCTCGACGACCGCTTCTCCGTTCGTTCGCCGCAGCGCACGGCGCATCTGAGCGCCCCCGGCAACGGCCGGATTACCGGCTCGTTCGCGGTCGGGGACGGCAAGGTCACCGGCAACCTCGAGTTCGTTGGCCGTGCGCGCCGCGGTGCCGACGACGCGGCGGCGCCGGCGCGTCTGCAGCTTACCGGCGAAGGCCGCAGCACCGGTCGCACGATCACCGGCTCGGCGTATTCGTCACGCTTGGCGGTGACCGGGACCGAAGGCGCGACGGCTGCCGCGCGCAACCCGAGCCGGCAAGGCTCGAAGCCGCGAGCTTTCGCCGGAGCCGTGCGGTTCAAAGCGCTCGCAAGCACGGAGGAGCCCAAGCATCTGGTCACGGGGATGTTCGGGTACTCCTCGGATTCCGCCGCCAAAGTCACGCTCTCGGGCGGAGCTCAAGGATGATCGGAGCGCCGGTTCGTGCGGGCTTGCGTCGCGTGCCCGCGACCCAAGCCTGGCAAGGCCGCTCGGCGTTCACGACGCCGTCTCGTTACGTGCTGGCCGGCGGACCTTCGCTGGTCGGTCCGCCCGCGGCAGTCCTCGATGCGAGCACGCTTGCCGGCGACGCCGCGCATCCGCTTGCCGACGACGGTGTGAGTCGCGCTCTGCGGCTGCGCGCGGACGAAATCTCGGCGGCCTTCGATGCGATCGAGCCGACGCTGCGAGGTCTCGCCGCGCACCAGTTCGATGCCGACTTCGTCGAGCGTGCCAATCGCGAGTTGGCCGGCCGGCTGGGCTTCACGCTACCGCCTGCCTCGCTGGCCACAACTTGGTCGACGCCCCTCGCGATGAACGAGCTGTATGCGCGCTGCGTCGTCCGCACGTTTTCGCGGCTCGTCGAGCGCCGCTTCGACCGCGATCTCGCGCGCATGAGCGACGGCGAACGCGCCGACGCACTCATCGAACGCTGGGGGTTCCACGCCGTCGACATCTCGCCGTGCGCCGACGGCCGGCTCAGCGGCGTCGTCGACTACATCTTGCGCGTGCCGCCGGCGGTCATCGTCGCGCGCCACTCGTATGCCGGCGCGCTCTTCGATGTGGAACGCACGCTGCGCGATTGGGAAGCGATCGAACTGCGTCGCTGGCGCGACGGGCATCCGAACAGCGCTGCCGAGCCGACGCGCTATCTGAAGATCGCCGTCTATCACTTCAGCAGCGCCGATCCGCGCCACGCCGGGTGTGCCGCACACGGCAGCGACGAGGTGCGCGCCGCGACCGCGGTCATCGACCGCCTGGAACGCTTCGCGGCCGCCGTCTCGAGCATTCATGGGCCGGGTGCCGCGGTCGCGACGCTGGCGGTCGGCGTCGATACGGATACCGATGCCATTCGCGTCCACGTCCCCGATATCGACGGAACGCTGACGCCGTCGCGCTTCGTCGATAACGCCACGCTCTATGAATCAACGCGCAACCTCACGCGCGACGCGGCGAAGGATGCGATCCGCTCGGCCGTCGCGCTCTGCGCCGGCGTTTCCGACGACGAGCCAGGCACCGCGGGGATGCGCTGGTTCTGCGGATATCTGCTCAAAAACAATCTCGGCCAAGTCGATGCCGTCCGCACCTGGTACGGCGGTGCCTATGCGGACCGCGGTCACACCGAACGCCTCATCGTCGCCGGCGACGGCATCGACGACGTGCAGTTGCGCAACCTCGCTTTCACCGCCCAGTGGGATACGGTCGAAGAAGGCGCCGCCGATCTCGACATCGGGATTCGCATCCTGCGCGAACTCCACGCGTCGCGGCATGTCGCCGTGCCGGTCATCGCGCACGTCCGTTTCGATCCGCGCATTCCGGGCGCCGACGGGGATGCCCGGCGCCGCGCAGCGCGGCTGCGCTCCGCGATCGTCGCGCGCTACGCCGATCTCGCCGCCCAGGGCGGGCTGTGGGTCGAGGCGATCGTTCGGGCCGGCGACGGAACGGCGCTCGCAACGGTCGATCCACTCCCGCCGCCCCCGAACACAGGAGCTTTGCACGCGTGAAAATTTGCCAAGTCGAAGGCACACTCGTCGCGACCGCGCGCATCAGCGGCCTGCAAAATCGCCGGCTGCTCGTCGTCAAGGAGCGCGGCACGAGCGGCAAGCAAGTCGCCGTCGATCCGGTCGGCTGCAAGCCCGGTGATTGGGTGATCGCGGTCGGCAGTTCGGCCGCACGCGACGCCGCCGGAAGTAAGGACTATCCGAGCGACCTGACCATCGTCGGCATCATCGATTACTGGGATGAGCCGGCCCGGATCGGAGCTTGACGATGCAGATCTATCGCGTCGTGCGCGATCTCGTCACGAGCAAACGGAATTTCTGGTTATCGTCAAAG
Organism: Candidatus Velthaea versatilis; assembly: GCA_003134035.1. Classification (GTDB taxonomy): domain Bacteria; phylum Vulcanimicrobiota; class Vulcanimicrobiia; order Vulcanimicrobiales; family Vulcanimicrobiaceae; genus Velthaea; species Velthaea versatilis. The sequence continues at coordinate 11,694 of PLAE01000175.1, read as the reverse complement.
TCACTGCGCGTCGTCGAAGATGCCGGCGGCAATTTAGAAGTGGCCCTCGACCCGATCGGCACCAAGCCCGGCGACTTCGTCGTGACGATCGGTATTTCGGCGGCCCGCATCGCGGCCGGCAATCCCAAAATAACGACCGATCTTACGATCGGCGGAATCATCGACCAATGGGACGAGCAGCGATGGCGCACCTGAAGGCGCGCGGCGCACCCGTCCCGCGCGGAACCGGACCTCCGCCCCCTGCGCATTCTTCGCACCGCGCCCGCACCACCGAAATCACCGCACAAACGTTACCACACTGCTCGCTCTTTGAAGGAGTACGATCCACATGGCAAACGAAAAATTAGGCATCGCGCTGGGGATGATTGAGACGCGCGGCCTGGTCCCGGCGATCGAAGCCGCCGACGCGATGACGAAAGCCTCCGAAGTCCGTCTGATCGGCCGGCAATTCGTCGGCGGCGGCTACGTGACGGTCCTCGTCCGCGGCGAAACGGGCGCGGTGAACGCCGCGGTCCGCGCCGGTGCCGATGCCTGCGAACGCGTCGGCGACGGGCTCGCCGCCGCGCACATCATCGCGCGTCCGCATTCCGAAGTCGAACAGATTCTGCCGTCCCAAGTCCCTGCGCTGGGCGGCGGACGCGATACCGACGGCGTCCTGAGCTAAATCGGGCTGCTGGGGACGGCGGCTGATAACCCGCCGTCCCCAGAACCGCTCTTGCGCTACTTTGTTCACGACTAGACTGCGTTCTCGGTTAGACTTCGTCCCCAACTGGACTTCGTTCTCGACTGGACTTCGTTCTCGATTAGATTTTGTTCGCGATTAGACTTTGTTCACAACTAGACTTCATTCACGACTAGACTTCATTCACGACTAGACTTCGTTCTTGACTAGAAAGGTTGGCGACTTCATGGAGATGCCATCGGCGGACGGCTGGGAAGACGTCGCGCATCCGCCGTCACTCTTTCGGCGGTATTCGTTTTCGTCGTATCGCGAAACGCGCGCGTTTCTCGATCGGCTGGCCGAACTTTCCGCCCACACCGGTTTATATCCGGACCTTGGCTTCGGCACCAAGCACGTCAACGTAACGATCCATCGCGGCGGCGACGCGGACGGCGCGGCGGTCATCGATTTCGCCGAGCGCGCGGCAACGCTCGTTTGATGCCGGGCGGGCGCGCGGGCAGCGCATTCGCGGTGGCCGATGCACGGCCGGCTGCGAGCAACGCAATGCATGCCGCCGAGCGCGAGCGCCAGTCCGCGGGCGTCATCGGCGTCGCGGTCGCCGTCGTGCGTTCAGAGGCCGGCCACGTGCTGTTGGCGGAACGCACCGCGCGTCAGATTTCCGCCGGATTTTGGGAGTTTCCGGGCGGCAAGATCGACCCGGGCGAGTCCCCGCAGGAGGCGGCTCTGCGCGAACTCGCCGAAGAGGTCGGGATCAGTGGTGAGCAGCCGCGGCCCTGGATCGTCTACGAACACCAATTTCCAACCAAGCGCGTGCGGCTGCACGTGTTCACCATCGGTATGTGGAGCGGAACGCCGCACGGCCGCGAGGGTCAGCGCATCGCCTGGGTCGATCCGGCGCTGCCGGCCCTCGGCCCCGTGCTCGCGAGCAATCGGCGTTTGCTCGCGGCGCTCGCGCTGCCGGCCGTCGTCGCCTTTACGCCCTGCGGCGACGCTCGCCGGGCACAGGCCTTCAGCGCGGCACTGCCGGCGATTTTTCGCGCGGGAACACGCGCGGTCGTCATTCGCGAACGGCACTTGCCGCCCGATCAGCGCATCGCGTTCGCACGCCGCGTGCACGAAATCGCGCAGCTGCACGGGGTGCGCACGTTCATGGGCGGCTCGGCGCTCGAAGCGCGTCGGGCCGGGATCGCAAGCGTCCATTCCGACGGACGTGAACTTTGGCGGCTTGTCCAACGGCCGCCCGCGGAGTTGTGGGGTGTCGATTGCCGCGACGCCGCCGACGTCGAACGAGCGCAGCGGCTGGGCGCGGATTTTGCGACAATCGGGCCGGTCGTCGCCGATCCGACGTGCGCCGGACTCGCGGCCATCGGCTGGGACGCCTTCGGCGAACTCACGCGCCGGATCGCGATCCCCGTCTATGCCTACGGCGGCATCGGAACCGATGCGCTCGCGCCGGCACGGCGGGCCGGCGCAATCGGCGTCGCCGTCACCGACGCGGCCCGCTCGCCCGCATAGCGAGGATCGACGAAACCGTTCTTCATCTGGGAGGCGAGCATGCTCGATAACGTCCTCTGGTTCATCGTGCTTGGCCCCGCGGCGCTCATCGCGGTCGGGATCGCCGGCGGCGCAAGCGCGTCCCGCACGAATCGGCTCGCCTTCGTCGCCGCGGCGCTGAGCCTCGCCATCGCGGTGATGACCGCGATAAGCGTCGCGGTGGACGGAACGCTTCACACATCGACGCTGGGTGCCGCCGGCATCGGATTGTCAATCTACGCGGACCGCTTGAGCGCGACGATGTTTTGTCTGGTTGCGTTCGTGGGTTTGGTCGTCGTTGCGTATAGCCGCAATTACTTGCACGGCGATCCCGGTCAGGTGCGATTCACGAGGTACCTGTGCCTAACGCTGGCCGCGGTGCTGCTCGTGGCGGTAACCGGCAACGTGCTCGCGTTCGCGCTGTCGTGGATCGCAACGAGTATGGGGCTTCACGCGCTGCTGCTGTTCTACCGCGAGCGGCCGGCCCCCATCGTCGCGGCACGCAAGAAGTTTCTCGTCAGCCGGCTGGGCGAAGCGTGTTTGCTCGCGGCCGCGGTGCTGCTGTATCGAGCCTTCGGAACGCTCGATTACGCCGCACTCTTTGCGCGCGTCGAGGCGCTGCGAGTGAGCGGTACCGTCACGGCGACGATCCAGGCCGTCGCGATTTTGCTGGTATGTACCGCGCTGTTGAAGTCGGCGCAATTTCCGCTACACGGCTGGCTTCTGGAAGTGATGGAGACGCCGACGCCGGTCTCCGCGCTCTTGCATGCCGGCATCATCAATGCCGGCGGATTCCTCGTCCTGCGCTTTGCCGAGATCATCGGCTTGTCGCTGCCGTCGCTGAACTTGCTGGCCGTCATCGGCGGGTTCACCGCGCTCTTCGGCTCGGTCGTGATGCTCACGCAGACGTCGATCAAAGTGATGCTGGCGTACTCGACGATCGCCCAGATGGGCTTCATGATGCTCGAATGCGGCCTGGGCGCGTTTCCGGCCGCGTTGCTCCACATCGTCGCGCACTCGCTCTATAAGGCGCACGCGTTTCTGTCGTCCGGCAGCGTCATCGACATCGCACGCGCTTCCTGGACGCCGAGTCCGGGCGGCAAGCCCCATCCGCGCCGGCTGATCTTCGCGATCGCCGGTGTGCTGGTGGTCACCTTCGCCGTGGGTCGATTCTTCGGTGCGAGCTTGGCGGAGAAGCCCGGCGTGTTCGTGTTCGGCGCCGTGCTGATGCTGGGTCTCATCCACCTTATCGCCAACGGGATCGACGAACGGCCCAACGCCTTCGTCGTCGGTCGAATCTTGGCATTCGCCGGAATCGTCGCGGTCGTTTATTTTGGTTTGCAAATCGGTGCCGAAGCATTAGCCGGCGACTCGCTGCCGCGCACGGTCGCGGCACGCGGTCCGCTCGAACTGGCGTTCACCGCCGCGATCGTGCTCGCATTCGCGCTGCTCACGTTCCTGCAAGGCCAAGTTCCGCGCGCGGCCGCGACGCCGCGCTGGCAAGCCGTCTACGCGCACGTCTCCAACGGCCTGTACGTGAACACGATTGCAAATCGTTTGGTCCTGCGCTACTGGCCCAGCGCGCCGCGGCGTTCCGCGGAAGGTTCGCAATGACGGATAAGGCGTTCGCGATCCCCGAACCAGCGCCGCTTCCATCGAGGCGCTACGAACGCGCCGCGATGGAAGCGGCGGTCATGGCGGCGTGCAAGCGCGTCGCTCCGCTCTGGCCGCTCAAACATTTCGTGGCGGTCAACCCGTTCTTGGGCTTCACGGACCGCACGTTCGCCGCGACCTGTGCGATGATGCATCGCGTTGCGCGCGTCGACATGCTCATGCCGCGGTCGTTCTATCGCGGCGCTGTCGAACGCGGCGAGATTGAAGACGGCGATCTCGCGCAAGCGCTCGCAAACGCGCCACGTGAATGGCGCGCGCCGGGAACGGTCTCCGCCCTGCGCACCGCGCTGCACGATGCGGGCCGCAAAGCCAAACACGCCGCGCACGTCGCGACGGTTGCCGAAGTCCTCGATTCGCTCGCCGCGGGCGACCGCAACGCGTCGCGCACGGCCTTCATGACCGACGAAATTTCCAAATGGTGCGCCGCCTATTTCGATGAGGGCCAGTCAGTTTGGCGGCTCCCGGCGCGCGGCTTGCCGCCGTATCCGGCCTGGCGTGCCGCGATGCAGCACGACCGCAATCCTGAAGTAATGGGGATCGCGAACTTTCGTTCGACGATTGCGGCGTTGCCGGACGATCCGATCGACGCAATCGCAACGGTCATCGAGCGGCTTGGTTTCCCGCCGCGCGCGATCGAAGAGTATCTCCAGCAGGCGCTCTTCGACATCGGCGGCTGGGCATCGTACGCGCGCTATCTGGGCTGGAACAGCGAACTTGCCGGGCGCACCGACGATACGCTCGTGCAATTGCTCGCGATCCGTATCGTGTGGGGCTACACGCTCTTCCTGCAGCGCTCCGACGAGGCGTTTCGCACGGCCTGGCAGCACGCGATGGACGACGCGGCGATGATCCCGCAGGACGAATCGCTGGGTGACGATCCGGAGCTGTGCATCGATCTGATCCTGCACGAAGCGTACGAAGCAGCGTATCTTCGCCGGCTGCTCGCGCGGCTCGCGAACCAGCCGACATTTGCGCCGCCGGTCCGCAAGAAACTCGCCGCCGCCTTCTGCATCGACGTTCGCTCCGAAATTTATCGGCGTGCCCTCGAGGGGACCAGTGACGAACTCGAGACCTATGGCTTCGCGGGCTTCTTCGGCTATCCGATCGAGTACGTCCCCATTGGGCACGTCACGGGCGGCGCGCAGTGCCCGGTGCTGCTCAGCCCGGCGTTCATCGTATGCGAAGCGGTCGAGGATGCAACCGAGGAGGAATCGACGGAGATCCTCGATTTGCGTTTGCTGCGGCGGCGCGTCGCCAAGGCCTGGAAGTCGTTCAAGATCTCGGCGGTCTCGTCGTTCATCTTCGTCGAGACCGCGGGAATTCTCTCGGCGGTCAAAATCGTGGGCGATAGCCTGGGCCTGACGCGCCCGGTCCACGACCCGAATACCGACGGAATCGACCACGCGGTGATCGGGCGGCTGGGGCCGCGCATCGAACCGCGGACCGTCGGGGGCCGCCTAACCGGCTTCACGCCCGAAGCGCGCGTCTCGATGGCCGAGGCGGTGCTGCGCGCGATGTCGATGACGACGAACTTCGCGCAACTCGTGATGATGACCGGTCACGGCAGCCGCACCGTCAACAATCCGCACGCCTCGGGCCTCGATTGCGGCGCCTGCGGCGGCCACACCGGCGAGGCCAACGCCCGGGTCGCCGCGTTGATTCTGAACGATCCGATCGTTCGGACCGGACTGCGGGAGCGCGGCATCGACATTCCCCCCGACACCTGGTTTCTGGGCTGCTTGCACAACACGACGACCGACGACATCACGATCTACGACGAAGGCAATGCGCCCGCGACGCATCATGCGCTCATCGCGCAAGCGCGCGGCTGGCTAGCACAAGCGACGTCGCTGGCCCGGCGGGAACGCGCGCGTGCCCTCGGGATCGCCGACGACGAACAGACCGAAGCACGCGTCTTGGCCCGGAGCCGTGATTGGGCACAGGTGCGGCCCGAATGGGGACTAGCCGGCAACGCGGCGTTCATCGCGGCACCGCGCGCGCGAACGCGCGGGATCGATCTGGGCGGCCGGGTGTTTCTCCACGACTACGATTGGCATGCCGACACGCATTTTGCGATCCTCGAACTCATCATGACCGCGCCGATGGTCGTCGCGAGTTGGATCAACTTGCAGTACTACGGTTCGACGGTGAACAATCGGGTTTTCGGCGCAGGCAATAAAGTGCTGCACAACGTCACCGGGACGATCGGCGTGCTCGAAGGCAACGCCGGTGACTTGCGCTGCGGCCTGCCCTGGCAATCGGTCCACGACGGCGAGCGATTCGTGCACGAGCCCCTGCGCCTAAGTGTCATGATCGCCGCCCCGATCGAAGCCCTCAACGGGGTGATCGCCAAGCACGCGCCGGTTCGCGACTTGCTCGACAACCGCTGGTTGCGTCTGTTCGCGATCGCCGACGACGGAGCGATCACACACTGCTATCGGCGCGATCTGCTGTGGGAGCCGGTATGAACGCCGCGCGCACCCGATCGAAGTCGCGCAGCTCGGACGTCCGCAGCCCACTCGGTATCCTTCAATATCCGTTTGGCTGCGACTCCCGCGCGTTTCGCGGCCGGGTCAGCTCGAAGGTGAGCCCTGCGCGGACGGCCGGCCATTCCGCCGCCGTGATGCTGTAGACGCACGTATCGCGCAGCGCGCCGTTGGCGAAGCGCGTGTGGCAGCGCAGCACGCCGTCGAGCTTGGCGCCCAGCCGTTCGATCGCGCGTCGGCTCGCGCGGTTGTGCGTGGCGGTACGAAATTCGACCGCGATGCACTCGAGCGCATCGAACGCGTGCCCGAGCAGCAGCAGCTTGCTTTCCGTGTTGACGGCCGTGCGCCGCACGCGCGCGCGATACCAGGTCGAACCGATCTCGACGCGCCGGACCGCCGCATCGACGTTCATGTAGGTCGTCATCCCGACCGCCGTTCCGTGCGCGCGTTCGACGACGGCAAAGGGCAGCATCGTCCCGCGCTCCAGCAATGCGAGACGCCGGTCGATCTCCTGCGCCATCTCGCCCGGTCCCGGGATTGTGGTATACCACAGACTTGCGAGGTCGCCGTCGCGCGTTGCTGCGACGAGATCGTCGTGATGCGCCGCCGTGAGCGGCTCGAGGGTCACCGTTTCGCCGCGCAGCGTCACGGGAACGAGCCACGGCGTCACGCGTTCGGCTCGGCGGGGATGAGCCTGGCCCTTACACCTTCGACGCGGCTTGCCGCGCCATCGCGATGAGCGTGTCGCGCGCGTCGCCGCTGTCGGCCAACACGTGGTCGAAGGCGATTCGGGTGACGATTCGCCCGCCGGGCGTTTCGACGCCGAGTTCCATCCCCTGCGCGTCGATGGAGATCATCTCGGCGGTGCCGGCGTCGGCGACGCCGCCGAATGTCCGCGCATAGCCGGCGATCTCAGCGACGTGATCCTCGTTCATGTGCCGGCAGATCGCCGCGGCGGCTTCCGGCGTTAACGCGCTTTGCATAGCGGTGCGGTTACTCGCGGCGGGCGGACGTTTCCTCGAAGAGACGCTCGGAGCGGTCGGAATCGATGTGCGTCGGCGGCGCCTCGCGGGCGCAGTTCGCGCAGCGGCCCGTCACGACGAGCGAGGCGTCGGTATCGTCATAATGATATTGGGTCGCGATCGCGTTTACGACCGAGCCGAGCGTCGGCAGATGAACGTTGGTGATATCGTGACAAACGTTGCACACCAAATGATGGTGCTTGCTCAGCGAGGCCTCGTAACGCGCCGCCAGCCCGTTGTGGGTAAAGATTTGCACGAGGCCAATCTCGCGCAGGATGTCGACGGTTCGATAGATCGTGCCTAAACTCACGCCCGGAAGCTGCGCGCGGACGCGTTCGAGAAGCGATTCGGCAGTCAAATGTGCGCCGTCATCAAGCGCGTTGAGAACGGCGGCCCGCTGCTTGGTTAACCGATAGCGGCTTCGAAGTAAGCCCGCGTCAACGCCGTTGGAGTCCATAGCTGGAACCACTCTCGAACGCTCCAGCGCCGGTTTGACGCTGGTCTCTGGGCCTGCTACAATGCCCGGGTTCTCCCCTTCCCTCCCGAAGCGCGCGGTATGTGGAATAAGCTCAAGAGACCGCTAGAGGCGGTCCTTTTATTAGTAGTCGTCGGGTTATGCCTGTGGGCGATCCTGCCGATCCAGCAGAAGATCCACCTGGGCCTCGATCTGCAGGGCGGCGTCCGCGTGCTTTTGGAACTGCAGCCGACCGACACGGTCAAGTCGATCACGCCCGATATCCAGAGCCAGGTCGAGCAGGTCATCGAAACGCGCGTGAACGGGATGGGCGTCGCCGAGCCGGTCATTTCGCGTGTCGGCGGGGATCGCTTGCTCGTCGAGGCACCGGGCGAGAAGGATCCGCTCACGTTCGAACGGACGCTCGAAGAGGCCGCCGTCCTCGACTTCAAGATCATCCCGCCGCAAGTCGACGCCCGGATTCAGAAGGACAAGGTCTACGCGAACGACCCCAACGGAGCGTACAAGGATTCGGGTCCGATCGTCTACTCGGGCGCGGATCTCAAGGGCGCCGAGGCGGCATTCGGCCAAGCCGGCGAGCCGCAGATCAACTTCCAAACCAAGGATCCCAAGAAATTCGGCGATCTGACGCAGAAGCACATGGGTCAGCTGCTGGGCATCTTTCTCGATAAGAAGTTCGTTTCGGCCGCCACGATCGAAGGCGTGATCACCGACAGCGGCTTGATCCACGGCAGCTTCACCGAAGACGACGTCACCCGGATCGCCAACGAACTCAACGCCGGCGCGTTGCCGGTTCCGCTCGTCATCGTCGAGAAAGACGAAGTCGGCCCGACCCTGGGTCAGGAGGATCTGCAGAAGTCGTTGCAGGCGGCCGCGATCGGTTTGCTGCTCGTGCTGGTGTTCATGGGCGTCGTGTACCGGTTGCCGGGCGTGCTGGCCGATTTCGCGCTCGTCGTCTACGTGATCGCGCTCCTCGCGCTGCTCTCGGTCGCCCACGCGGTCTTGACGCTGCCCGGCATTGCCGGCTTCGTGCTCTCGATCGGTATGGCGGTCGACGCCAACGTGCTGATCTTCGAGCGGATCAAAGAAGAGCTGTGGGCCGGCAAATCGCTGCGTTCGGCAACCAAGATCGGTTTCGCGCGCGCCTTTTCCTCGGTCTTCGACAGTCACTTCACGACGATCGTCGGTGCGGGCGTCCTCTTTGTCCTGGGCACCGGAACAGTCAAGGGATTTGCCTACACGCTCTTCTGGGGCACCGCGTTCTCGCTGATCACCGCGGTCTTTATCACCCGATTCTTCATGGACCTCATCGTCGAGAACGACTTGGTGACGAACAAGAAGGCGTACGGAGCGTAAGCGATGTTTTTCCGTCGTCTCAATTGGAATGTCGTCGGCTGGTTCAATACCGTTTCGTACATCTCGTACACGGTCATCGCGTTCGGGATCGCGGCGATGGTGTATCACTATGCGACGACCGGGTCGGCGCTGCGGCTGGGCTTGTCGTTCACCGGCGGCACCGATATCACGGTGACCTATAAGCAGAGCGTGACGCGCGACGCGATTGCCGGCGCGCTGCAAAAAGTCGGCGTCGGCGACGCGCAGATCAACACGCTGGGCAAGTCGGGCGACGTTGGAACGCCGCGCTGGACGATCGAGACCCAGAAAGACTTCGGCCGCGATTCCAGTCCGCTGACTGCGGCGCTCGCTACGGTTGCGCCGATCGATCCGGGCCAAGTCGCCGTGTCGACGGTCGGGCCGTCGCTCTCGCACGAGTATCTGCTCAATGCGATCAAAGCGCTGGTCATCGCGATCGCGATCCAGTTTCTCTATATTGCGTTTCGGTTCGGCTGGAATTACATCTTCGGACTCGTCACGGTCATCGCGCTCGTGCGTGACTCGGCGATGATGATCGGCATTTATGCCATCGCCAACAAGCGCGTCGACGACGCGTTCCTGGCGGCGGTCCTCACCGTGATCGGCTACTCGGTCATGGACACGATCGTCATCCTCGACCGGATTCGCGAAAACGTCAAGCTCATGGCGGGGCAAAAGTTCGACGCGATCGTCAACACGTCGATCCTGCAGACGATGACGCGGTCGGTGAATACGCTCGCGACGGTCGTCGTCACGCTCGTCGCGCTGCTGGCGTTGGGCGGCGCGAGCCTGCAGAATTTCGCCTTCGCGCTGCTCGTCGGCATTTGCTCGGGCGGCTATCACTCGATCTTTTACTCGGCGCCGCTGGTCGCCAAGCTGCAGAACGCGCAGCGCGCGCGCGCGACGACCAGCCTTTCGAATCTCGAAGCGCCGCGCACCAAAGCCGAAGCGCGCCAGCAGGCCGCCAAGGCCGCCGGCGCGCCGGCCGCCGACCGGGATGCCGTGCTCGCCGCACGCAAAGCGCGGCGCGAACGCGAGCGTGCCGCTACCCAGCGCAACGGCGCGCCCGTGCGGTACAAACGCCGGCGTCCGGGTGCTCCGGCAAGTGCCGTCGGGATCGTCGAACCGGAGCTGGAACAGGCCTACGACGAGTCCGAGGAGCTCGACCACGAACCCGAGCACGATCTCGTGCATCACGAGGGGATGGATCCGCTCGACGCGCAAAACGCCGGTCAGCACGATCGCGATTACGAACTCGGGCACGAGGAGATTCACCTCAACCTCGAGGCCGTCGACGCGCCGCACCTGATCGTGCCCCCGGCACCGGCACCTATCGACGTGCTGCCCGCGCCGGCCCGCGCCGACGTCCCCCCAACGCCGGTCCGCGTCGACTTGCCCCCTGGTGACAGCGCGAAATAATCGCCGCTGATGGCGCGCGAATCGCGCCCGCCCAAGGCGCAGCAGTTGCCCGTGCCGACCGCCTCCGAAGCGGCGTTCGACGCGCTGCTCGCGACGTTCGGCCGTGAGGCCAAAGCCGAGCGGGGCCCGGCCGGAACGGTAACCCCGATGGCGGTAACGGGTTCGCCCGAGTCTCCGGCCCCCGTAAGCGGCGCAGCCGCCGGAGCTGAGACGACGCCGGACGCCTTTCTCGCACGGCTCTTCTCCAAGAGCGCGGAGTATCTGGAAGTCGATCGCTACGCTTCGATCGGCGAGGCGTCCGAATTCTTCACCAAGGCGGTCGGCGTGACGTTTGACGGCCGGCAGGACGTCGTCGGCGGACTCGTCCCCGGGGTCACGCTCGACTTGCGCCGTGAGGCTGATAATCCGCACGACGCCAACGCGATCGGCATCTTCTTCGGCGCGCTGCGCATCGGCTTCGTGAAGCGCGAGATCGCGCGCCGGCTGGCACCCAAGTTCGATAGCGGCGAGCGGTACCGGGCCGAGGTCGCCAGCGTTACCGGAGGCGGTACGCGCAGCTTCGGCGTCAACCTGTTCGTGCGCCGGGAGCGCCCGCGCGTCGAGCGTCAGACGCCACTTGGCAGCAGCGCGTATTCACGCGAAGCGGTTTTGCGCGCGCTCATCGGCGACCGCGAACTGCGCGATACGCAGCGCGCGGTCCTCGAGCGCATCGAGAGCGGACGCAACACGCTGGCGATCTTGGGGACCGGCCGCGGCAAGTCGCTGTGCTTTCAATATCCGGCTGCGGTCGGGGCACTCGAACGCGGCCGCAAAACCGTGGTGCTCTATCCGCTGCGCGCGCTCGCCAACGATCAGTACGAAGCGCTTGTGCGCCGCCTAGGACCGCTGGGCGTGCGGATCTTTCGCGCCAACGGCGCGATCGAGGCGGCCGAACGCGCGGCGCTCATGGACGCGCTCGCGTCGGGCACCTGGGACATCGTGTGCGCGACGCCCGAGTTCGTGCAGTTCCACGCCGAGCGGTTCGCGCAC
>PLAE01000066.1:46806-46956 GCA_003134035.1 Candidatus Velthaea versatilis | reverse complement strand
ACCGGTCGTGACGCTGACGCCGCGCGTTTGGCGTTCACGCTCGTTGTCATCCTCTCGCTCGTCCTCGCCGTGGCGGCGACCGTCGGGTGGATCTTCGCGCCGTATTACGTTCCGCTCATCGTGCACTTTCCGCACGATCACCTTGCCGTC
>PLAE01000066.1:0-46775 GCA_003134035.1 Candidatus Velthaea versatilis | reverse complement strand
CGAACTCGGCTTTTCCCGCTATGGCGCGGGCACCCTCGTCGTCGGCACGGTGGCCGGGTATTGTGCCCAACTGGCGATTCAGGTGCCGGCGTTTCTCGCGCTGGTCGGCGTGCGGCCACGGATCGATTTGCATCATCCGGGGATCAAGCGGGTTCTCGAAACCCTCGTGCCGGTCGCGGTCGGCTCGGCGGCGGGGCAAGTCGCGCTGTTGTTTGATCGTTTTTTTGCTTCGGGACTCAGCGTCGGTTCGATCTCGGGCATGAACTACGCCACGAAGATCGTGGGTTTTCCGCAACAGCTCTTCGTCGCGGCGCTCGCGACGGTCATCTTTCCGGTCTTCGCCGGCCAATTTGCCAACCGCAACCGGCCCGCGATCCGCCGCATCATCGCGCTGAGCTTGCAGATGGTCATCTTTTGCACGGTGCCATCGGCGCTCGGCTTGATCATGCTCGCCGGCCCAATCGTGCGAACCCTGCTCGAGCGCGGTGCTTTTACGCCCGAAGTGACCGTCCTGTGCGCCTCGCTCCTGCCGTACGTGGCCGCCGGCTTGGTCGCCCTCGCCGCGAACGTCGTGCTGACCCGCTGCGCCTTCGCTTGCGGCCAAGCGCGGTTGACCGTCGCCGCGTCGGTGCTCACCGTCGCGGTCAACGTGGCGTTGTCGATCCTTTGGCTGCCGTCGCTGGGAGCGCGCGGGCTGCTGCTCGCGAACACGGTCAGTCAAACCCTGCAGACCGTCATTCTGGGGCTGATCGTTTGGCGGGTGCTGGGCGGGTTCGACGCGCTGAGCGTCGGCCGCTCATTTCTGAAGATTCTCGGCTGCAGTTCGATCATGGTTGCCGCGCTGCTGGTGGTTCAATCGTTCGAGCCGCCGGTGACGAGCGGCGAATTGCCGCGCATCGTTTCGCTCGGCGAGCACCTGGCGTTCGCCACCGCCGTTTTCCTCGGTTTGGCGCGACTCTTCGACTCCGAAGAAGTCCATCTCGCCATTACGCTGTTCATCCGGCGTCAGCGGCCGCGGGAGCTCGTCCCGCTGCCGTGATCGGAATCGGACTCCATCCCTGGACCATCACGCTCAGACACGATGTCGCGGTGCCGATCGATGCGGCGACCGGGTTGCTCTATGCCGCCACCGCCGCGATCGTCGCCGCGCTCGCGCTGCGGCGGCCGGCCTATGGTGTGGCGGCGCTGATCGTTCTCGCACCCATTGGTCTAGCGCGCTACATCGGCCCAACCACGATCACGCTGCTCAAAGCGGGAGTCGTTGGCCTGCTGCTGGCGCTCTTGGTGCGCCGTCCGGACCTTTCGGCGTTGGGCACGGGCGTCGCGCGGGTGGTCCTCGCAACGCTCGTCGGCGCTGAGCTTGCGATCGCTTTGAGCGCGACGCACGCCGTCTATCATGCGCCGGTTCTGCGTGAATTCTCCAAGACGCTCGAGTATGCCGTGCTCTTCGCGGCGGCCGTCGTTGCCTACGCCAGCGACCCGGACGACCGACCATTTTGGCTCGCCCTCCAAATCGTGACCGTCCTGGTGTGCGTGACGGCGCTCGCCCAGTACGTGGTCGGCGCGAACTCGGGGATTTTCATCGGCGGCCGCGGTGTTCCGCGGATCGCGGGCGTGCTCGAGGGCCCCAACCAGCTCGCGGGTTGGCTCGAAATCGTCATCCCGGTGCTCTTGGCGCGCAACCTGCTGCATCGGGACGGAACACTCGTTGGCATCGTCGGATTGGCCGCGGTCACCGAAGTGCTGACCTTCTCGCGCGCGGGCATCGTCGCGACGGTTTTCGCCTGCGCGATCGTCCTCATCGTGATGCGGACGCCGCGCAAAGTCGGCATCCGGTTCGCGCTGGCCACGATCGTCGCGACCGCGATCTTGGCGGTCGTCGCGGTGCGAGCCGGTCTGCCGCCGCGCTATTTCTCACTCGACCAAGTGCCGCAGCAGGCCGATCACCTGGGCAACCGGCAAATGCTCTGGCAAGCCGCGCTCGATCTGTGGAAATCGTCGCCGATCGTGGGCGTCGGGGCCGGCAACTACGAGTTCGACCTGCCGCGCGTCGGCCTGACCAACGTTCGAACGCACGCCAACAGCATCTATTTGCAAAGCCTGGCCGAAGGCGGGATCGTCATGTGCGCGGTGACGGTGACGATGTTCGTGACGATCGTCGTCATTCTCGCGCGTTCGGCCGTGCGGCGTCCGATCGTGGTCGGGATGTTGGCGGCAACCGCGGCGCTCGCGGCCCACCAGATTTTCGACGATCTCTTTTTCTTTCCGAAAGTCGGCTCGATGTACTGGCTGACGCTGGGCGTCGCGATCGCGGAGATCTCCGCCCAGACCCTCTTCGCGCGCCGGCGCTCGCGCGCGCTCGTACCCGCGGTGTCCGCGTCGTGACTAGCCCGCAGCACGCTCGGCTGCGCGTCGCGCTCGTGACGCCGTTCTTCGGCCGCGACGCGCACCGCGACGACGAACGTTTCCTGTATCGCTTCGTGGCTGAGTTCGCGCTGCGCGGCTTTCCGCTCGAGGTCATCACGACGTGCGCGCGCTCCGCCGCCGACGACTGGTCGGCGAACTATTATCGGGCCGGCCGGGACGACAGCGAACCGTTCGAGATTCAACGCTTCCGGGTTGAAGCGCGCGACCGGCCGGCATTCGACGCGGCGGTCCTCTCGATGAGCGCCGGCGGCGACGCGACGAGCCCCCTCGACACGGCGTTTCTCTTGCAAGGCGTGCGGAGTTCCGATCTGCTCGCCCACATCCGCCGCGTCGCCGATAGCTACGACGCGTTCGTGTTTACGCCGTACGCGGCTGCCACCACGCTGCTGGGCATCGCGGCGGCGGTCGAACGCGCGATCGTCATGCCGCAGCTCGACGGAGATCCGATCCGGTTCGCCCGGCTGGTGCGCGACCGGCTGCGGCCCGCTCGCGCGTTCTTCGTGCGCGACGCCGTGGAGAGCGAAGCGCTGCAAGCGATCTTGGGTGCCGAAGTCGGCCCCCGCTGCGTGCGGATCGGACCGGCCGACGACAGCGTCGCGGCGTTGGACGCAACGGTTGCCTGTGTGCACGATGCGATCGTGGCGCTGCCCGCGTTCGACGACGGGCGGACGCGCGAAGAGGCGCTGGCGCAAGTCGCGTATCTGTATCCGCTCGTGCGCAAACAGCGCAGCCTCATCATCGGCATGCAGAACAGCCGATTTTGGAAATTGCGCAACTCGTGGTTCGCCCTCAAGGCGCGCGTGGGTATCCCCGGCGAGGACACGCTGCCGGACATCGCGCCGGAAAGCGAAGCTGCCGAACTGCGTGCGGTGAGCGATCCGTACTTCATGTGGCGCGAGCGCAACGCGCTGCGCCCGATCGATATCGATCGGCTCGTGCGGATGGCCTCCGTCTTGCCGCAGCGCGTGTCGTTCGGCTTTTTGATTGACGTTACGACCGCTTCGATCGCCGACGTTCGCACGGCCGTGGACGACCTGCGCGCGCAGATTTGGACCGACTGGCGAGCGGTGCTGATCTCGTCGGAAAACGGATCGCGCGCCGTGCGGGACGCCCTGGCGACGCTGACCGAGAGCGATACGCGGATACGGGTAACCACGCTGCCGCCGGAACGGGCGGCCGTCGAGCTTGGGACGGACTTCGTCCTGCCGTTCCAACCCGGTGACCGCCTCGAGCGCGATTTGCTCGTCGAGTTCGCGCTGTCCGGCAACGTCGACCCGGGGGCGGTCGCGATCTACGGTGACGAAGACGAGATCGGCGAACGCGGGTTCTTTCGGTTTCCGTACTTCAAGCCGGATTGGTCACCCGAAACGATCCTGTCGCGGGACTACGTTGGGCGGCCCTGCGCCCTGCGCACGAGCAGGCTCGCCGCCGTCGGCGGCCTCGACCCCAGCTTCGGGCCGGCGATGTGGTTCGACGCCTTGCTGCGCTGCACCGACGGCGACGCGCGCGTCGTCCACGTCGCGCGCGTATCGTACCACCGCCTTCCGCGCACCGAAGCGTCGCGCCACGAGCTCATCCGCAAGGCCATCGAATCCGCGTTGCTGCGCCGCAAGGAGACGGCCAGGGTCTGCGAGCTGCCCGGCGCGGGCCGCGAACACTTTGCCGTGCGTTACGTGTTGGCCGGTGAGGAGACCGTCAGTATCGTCATTCCGACGCGTGACCATGCCGAGCTGCTGTCGGCCTGTCTGGATTCGGTCTTCGCGCGTTCGACCTATTCGCGGTTCGAGGTCATCGTCGTGGACAACGGGAGCCGTGAAACCGCGACGCAGCGCTTGTTCACGCAGTGGGGTCAAGCCGAGCCGAAGCGCTTCCGCGTCGTGCGCGCGGACATCCCGTTCAATTACTCGAAACTCAATAATCTGGCGGTTCGCGACAGCGTCTCGAACTACGTCGTGCTGCTCAACAACGACACGGTGGTGTTGAGCGAAGACTGGATCGAAGGCTTGCTCGAACATGCCTCGAAGCCCAAAATCGGCGCCGTCGGTGGAATGCTGCTCTATCCCGACGATACCGTGCAGCACTCCGGCGTGATCGTCGGCGTGCTCGGGTTGGCCGGCCACGCGCATCGGTACGCGTCGTCACAAGCACCGGGCTACTTCGGCGCCTTGCAGGCGCCGACCAATTACCTCGCGGTGACCGGTGCCTGCATGATGGTCGCGCGGGCGAAGTATCTCGAGGTCGGCGGCCTCGACGAACGGCTCGCGGTGTCGTACAACGACGTCGACTTTTGCTTTCGCCTGTATGCCGCGGGCTATCGAAGCGTGTACCTGCCGTACGTGCGCCTCTACCACTTCGAGTCCAAGACTCGGGGCGGCGACGATACACCCGCCAAGGTGCGCCGCGCGATGGAAGAGATCGCGTTCGTGCGTGAACGCTGGCCGGTCCACGCGCAGCGCGATCCGTTCTACAATCCGAATCTCACCGTCGACGCCGAAGATTTCTCGCTGCGCATATGAACCTGCGAAATCTGCGGCGCCCGCGGTACGTGGCGCGCCGATTGCTGCAGCGGCTGGGCGTCGTCCTGCGCCGCTCGCGTTTGCGGCGCGTGCTCGAGCTGTTGTCGCCGCCGCCCGATCCGTACGCGGTGTGGCGGTTCCATAACGACGTGCGGCCGTACGAACTTGCCGAAATGAATGCGGTGATCGCGCAGTTGCGCGACCCGCCCGTGTTTTCGATCTGTCTGCCGGTCTGCGACCCGCCGATCGCATATCTGCGCGAAGCCGTCGAATCGGTGCGCGCGCAGGTGTATCCGTTTTGGGAGCTGTGCATCGCCGACGACGCTTCGGCCGACGCCGCGGTGCGGGCCTATCTCGACGAGCTCGGCACCGATGCGCGCATTTCGATCGTGAAGCGCGAGCAGCGCGGCGGGATCGCCGTCGCGACCAACGCCGCCTTGGCGCTGGCGGCGGGGGAGTTTGTCGCGTTTCTGGACCACGACGACACGCTTGCGCCGCACGCGCTGTATCGCTTCGCGCTCGCGGCGACCGATCCGGCGGTCGATTTGATCTATTCGGACGAAGATAAGATTCGCGCTGATTCCGAGGATCGCTTCGATCCGTACTTCAAGCCCGATTGGTCGCCCGAGACCTTGCTCTCGAAGATGTATGTCGGTCACCTGCTCGGGGTGCGCCGTTCGCTCGTCGAACGCATCGGCGGTTTGCGGCCGGCCTTCGACGGCAGTCAAGATTACGATCTCGTGCTCCGGGCCAGCGAACTGGCCCAACGGATCGTCCATGTCCCCGACGTGCTGTATCACTGGCGCGCGCACTCCGGGTCAGCGGCTTGTGCACCGGACGCCAAGCCGTACGCGATCGATGCCGCCCTCGCGGCGCTGCGGGAAGCGCTGGAGCGGCGCGGCGAACGCGGCTCGGTCGACATGGTCGACGGCCGCAGCGGACGCTATTGTGTGCGCTTCGCCCCGCAACGCGAGGACGCGATCACGATCGTCATTCCGACGCGCGACAAAGCGGGCGTTCTCGGCCGCTGCCTCGCCTCGATCTTCGAGCGCTCGACCTACGCGCGGTTCGAGGTCCTCGTGATCGACAACGGCAGCATCGAGCCAGCGACGCGCGCGCTGTTGGATGATTGGTCCGGGCGCGAGCCGCGCCGCTTTCGGGTTCTGCGTGATGCGCGGCCGTTCAATTATTCCGCGCTCAACAACGCCGCGGTGCGCGCATCGGCCGGTCCGCTGCTGCTGTTTCTCAACAACGATACCGAAGTGCTCACTGCCGGCTGGCTCGAAGCGATGGCGGGCTACGCGCAGCGTGAGGGCATCGGCGCGGTGGGCGGCCTGCTGCTCTACCCAAACGGCAGCGTTCAGCACGCCGGTGTCGTCATCGGCGTTGGCGGCCTCGCGGGCCACATCTTCAAGCGCTTTCCGGCCGATGCCGGCGGATACTACGACGCGCTGCGGACCGTCACGAACTATTCGGCGGTAACGGCGGCGTGCCTGATGGTTCGGCGCGACGCCTTCGAGCGCGTCGGCGGCTTCGACGAAACCCTCCCGATCGCGTGGAACGACGTGGATTTTTGTCTGCGCCTGAGGGCGGCCGGCTACCGCAACGTGTATTTGCCGCACGTTCGCCTCATCCACCATGAGTCGGTGAGCCGCGGGCTGGACCTGTCGCCCGCGAAACTCGCGCGCTCGGCCGCCGAAGTCGCGCGCCTGCGCCGGCACTGGGCGATCGCGCAAAAGCCGGACCCGTACTATAGCCCTTGGCTTACCCTCGTGCGTGAAGACGCGTCGCTCGCGCCGTGAAATCGAGGTTGAGGTGATCGCGCTGCGCGCTTTGACGGTTCGTGCGCGCCGGAGCGATTTCGTGCGGCACGGGCTGTTGGTTTTCGTCGGGATGATGTCGGCCAATGGCTTGCTGTTCGTGTTCTATTCATTCGTCAGCCGCGCGCTTGGCGTGGAGCAATACGGCATCCTGATCTCGCTCATGTCGGCGGTGCTCTTGGTGGCCGTGGGGCCGGCGACGGTCGGTGCGACGATCGTGGCGCGTCTTGCGGCCGATCTGCGCGCGGTCGACGATCGCGCTCGGCTGCGCCGGCTGGGCGACGTTGTCACCTCATCGACCGCCCTCGCCGGCGTCGTCGCATTCATCGTCGTCGGCCTGCTGGCCGGACCCATCGCCCGCTACCTGCACTTAACGACGACGATCCCGGTTGTCCTCACCGGCGCCGCGCTCGGCCTCGCCTTCGCCCTACCCGTGCAACGGGGTCTTTTCCAAGGGACCGAAGCCTTCGGTCTGTTCGCCGTTTCGCTGTTCATCGAAGCCGCGGCTCGGGTCGTCGCCGGACCGCTGCTGGCGGCACGCTACGGAACCGACGGCGCCTTGATCGGCCTGTGCGTAGGCTCGTTCCTTTCTTGGGCCTACAACGTCGTTCGCTTGCGCCGTTTCGGTGCCGAAGCCGTTCGGCTTCGGCTGCCTTTCCGGCACATCTTCGCCACGTCGGCAAACGTGTCGTTGGCGGTCCTTTCGATCAACGTATTGCTGTTCTACGACGTGATTTTCGTGCGTCACTATTTTTCGTCGCTGACCGCCGGCCTTTACGGTGCGGCCGCGCTGGTCGGGCGGGCGGTGTACACCATCATCGGTTTCCTGCCCACGATCGTCTTACCAAAGGCATCCGCTCGTTCGCACTCCGGGCACCGGACGGGATCGCTGTTGACGATGGCGCTCGGGACCGGCGGCGCGGTCGTCGCGGCAGCTTTGCTCGCAACGGCGTTCGCGCCGCGCCTCATCGTCGTGCTCCTCGCCGGACGGGCCTTCGCCGCGGCCGACGGGTTCGTGCTCGCGTATACGTTCGCGCTCGGCGCGCTCGCCATGGCGAACGTTGTCGCGATGTACAAAATCGGATTGCAGCGGTTCGGTTTTGTCGTTCCGCTCGTGGGCGTGGCGTTGGCGGAGATCGCGGCGGTCACGATCTGGCATGCGACCATCGGGAACGTCCTGCTCATCCTCTGCCTCGGTCACGCGCTGTCGCTGGCGGCCGTGTTTACGGGGCTCCCGGATCGCAGGTTGAAGAGCGCGAGCGCCGGTCCGGCCGCGACCGCGCCGGGGGATTCTCCCTTCTCCAGCACCCGCGAAGGAGTGTCGTAAAACTATGGCCGCGTTCAGGGCCGCCCCACTGTCCGTGTCGAGCCGGACCATTTCGTTGGGTTTGCTCGCCAACGGCGCCGCCTGCGCGCTCCCGCTGCTCACGGCCGTGTTTGTGAGGCTCTACACGTTACCCGTGCCGTACATGGACGAGTGGACGTGGGCGGCGCTGCTTTACCGGCTGCACTCGGGCGTGCTGCGCTTCCACGACATTTGGGCGCAGCACAACGAGCATCGCATGCTGTTTCCCAATCTCATCGCGCTTGGACTGGCGTCCTTGGGCGGGTGGAATCAGTTGCGCGAAACGCTCTTTAGCGTCTTTCTGGTCGTGCTCACGCAGATCGCCGTGTACATTTTGCTGCGCCGCATCGTACCGCGCGGCCGGCTGCCATTCGCGTTTCTGGCCGCGTCGCTCTTGCTGTATACACCGGCGCAGATCGAAAATTGGGACTGGGGCTTCGAGATCGGCTGGTTTTTGTGCAACGCGTGCGCCGTGTGGGCGCTGTTGTTCTTGGGCACCTCGGGTCAGTCGTGGTTCGCCTTGATCGCGGCGATGATTCTCGCGACGATCGCCAGCTATTCCGCCTCGCAAGGCCTCATGATTTGGGTCGGCGGAGCCGGCGTACTGGCGCTGACCCAAAAGCAGCGTCCGGCGCAAATCGCCGCCTGGGTCGTGATCGCGGGCCTGGTATTCGCGGGTTATTTTCACGGCTACGTGAAGCCGCCGCAGCATCCCGACGTGCTCTTCGCTCTGCACGAGCCGTTGGCGGCGGCGCGGTACCTCGGGGCGTATTTCGGCTCGGTGTTCGGCGCGTGGTTGGGGTTCGACGCCGCGCTCGCGATCGGGTGGTTTGGGATCGGCCTGCTCGTCGTTGCGCTCGGGGTGATCGTGATCGACTACCGGCGCGAGCGGTCCGCCGGAGCGCGCGCGGCAAGTTTTGTCGGGCTTGCCGTGTACGTGCTGAGCACGGCGCTCATCACCACCGCGGGCCGCGCCGGATTCGGCGAGACGCAGGCGCTGGCATCGCGCTACGTCTCCATCTCGATCTATTGCTGGATCGTGGATTTCGCGATGATCTTCGGGTACGGCGAACGGCTCGCGGCGCGCCTGCCAATCGCTTTGGTGCGGCTGTGGCCCGCAGCGGTCGTCATCGCGGTCGTCTTGTATGCGGGTTCGGTTCGTGCGGCACTCGACCTCGGCTGGGGTCGGGTGGAGCTCGTTCGCTCAACGTATCCCGCGCTTGCGGCCGGAACCGGGTCGGCGCTAACGAGTTTGTACCCATCGGAGCCGACCGTCGAGGAATTGCTGCGCGAATTGAAGTCCGTAAAAGACGGTCCGTATTATCGGTGAGGGTCGACTTCGGCGAAGCCGCAAGCATTCTAAATCAGGACGATGTGGAGTGTGCTCGCGGCCGGGACGGTCGTGCCGTCGCTCAAGCTAAGCTGAAATTGGATTTCGTGCGCACCTGCTGGCAGGGAGTCGGTCGGGATGGTGCCCTCAAAGCCGCTGCGCGTGAGCCGGACGTCGTGAAATTTGTGCGCGACGTCGGTCCGCGACAGCCCGTAGCGAGCGGCCGCGGCCGGGTTCCCATCGACGAGGATCGTTACCCCGCTGGGTAAGCGCGTGCCGCTCGTGACGAACCCCCAGCCCGAAACGCTGAGCCGACGGTAGGAGCGCAAAACCGTGACCGGCGCGGCTGCCGAGGCGCCGGCGTCGACGACGACCCCGTTGACCGAGTCGATGGCGTCGGTATTTTGCCGGAGCGCGCTCGGACTCGTGATATCGATAGCGATCGCCGGTGCGAGGTCCGCGGCCGTGCGCCCGCCGGGGCGCAACGCATGGACGGCGACCTCGTGCCGGCCCCGCGGGAGATGCGAGGTATCGATACTGAGCGTGAAGCCGCTATCGAGCGCCGCCGTGTTGTGCAGAGCCGCCGCCACGTCGGGACGCGCCAAGCGCACCAGCGCCGAGTACACCTGCGGTGACCCGCTCACTCGGCCTCCGATGGCTGAATAGTCCGCGTTCGCGGCGGCGTCGAAGGCCCAGCCGGTTATCGTAACCGTCGTCCCGGCGACGACGGGAATGCTCGCACCGGGGCGGATCGGGACCGGGGGACGGTCGCCCGATGCAGCGACGTCGAAACTATGCAGGGTGCCCGCGCTCGAAAGGACCGGGAGGGCGAAAGCCGCCGATGCGTCGGCCGGCGTAAAGGCCTGCAGGAATTGCGGTTCGCTCAGAATCCCCCTCGTCCGAACCATCAAAATCATGACCATCAAGGCGGCGGCAATCACCCATAGCGCCTGGAGCACCCAGCGCGATTGCTCGACGAGTTTGCCGTTTACCATTGCCGACGAGTTTCGTTGTGCGGGGGAGAGCGAGTCCCTGCCGTGCAAAGTTCATCGCTGCCATGGAGCGAAGTACGACGATCCACGACGTCTGGAGCGTGCCCCGCAGCGTGGGCCAAAAGCTGCAATTGCAGCGCTACGCGGACGTCGTCCAGACGCTGGCCAAACGCAACCTCAAGACCCGCTATCGCGGATCGATTTTGGGTATCTACTGGTCGTTATCCAATCCGATTCTCATGACGTTGCTGTATTCAGCAATCTTCGGCTCCGCGTTTGCGGCCAGTTATGACAATTCGATTGTGTCGTACGGGTTGTCGTGCTTCTGCGGCCTTGCGTTGATGAATTTTTTCATCCAGGCCAGCAGCCAGGCGTTGCCCAGTATCGTCGGAAGCGGTGGCTTACTCAACAAGATCCGGCTGCCGGTGAGCGTATTCCCGCTCTCGGTCATCGCGGCGAATGTGTTCCAATTGACGATCGGTACGCTGCCCTTTCTCGCCATCATCACGCTGGCCACCTCAAAGAGCGCCGTCAATGTCGTTGCCTTGGCGGTTCCGATGTGCGGCCTGATCATGCTGACCGCCGCGTTCGGGTTGATCATGAGCGCGCTCTACGTGTTTTTCCGCGACGTGCAATATCTGTACGAGCTCTTTGGTTTCGTTCTGTTTCTGACGAGTCCGATCTTTTACCCGATCGAGTTGGTGCCGCCGCAGCTGCGTCCCGTCGTCGGCCTCAACCCCTTGGCAATGATCATATCGAGCGTTCGCGACATCGCGATCTCGGGAAACTCGCCGCACCTCCACCTTATGCTGCTGTCGTTCGGTAGCGGATTTGCCGCGCTAGCCGTTGGAATCGTGTTCTTCCTGTCGGTCAAGAGCGACTTCATGGATCTGCTATGAGTGCGAAGATCTCGTTGGACGACGTTTCCCTGTGGCGACGCACGCAAGAAGAGTATCTCTACGATCTCAAGCGCCTCGTGTTGCGTGCCCTGGAGGGCAAGCACCGGCGCTCGAACCGGCGGCGGGTCCTCCACAACGTGTCGCTCACCGTCGGTGCGGGTGAGAAGCTCGGCATCATCGGCGCGAATGGATCCGGGAAGTCGACGCTGCTCAAAGTCATCTGCGGCATTCTTCGACCGACCTCCGGGCGCGTTCATGTCGATGGAACGCTGGCACCGCTCATCGAGCTCGGCGCCGGATTCGATGCCGAAATGTCCGTCATCGAAAATATCCTGTTCTATGGAATTCTCCTAGGGTATTCGCGCGCCGGCATCCATGAGCGCGTGGATCGGATACTGACGTTTGCGGAGTTGAACGATCACGCCGACGAACCGCTCAAAACGTTGTCCTCGGGAATGAACGCCCGGTTGGGATTCGCCATCGCCACCGAGACGCGCCCGGATATCCTCATCCTCGATGAAATCCTCTCGGTGGGCGATGAATCGTTCCGCCAAAAGTGTGCCGAGCGCATCAAAACGTTCTGGGACGCCGATTCAACGATCATCGCGGTGTCGCACGATCTGCACTTTATTCGAACGCAGTGCCAACGCGCGCTCTGGATCGAAGAAGGCTGCATTCGCATGGACGGCGCGGCCGACGACGTTGCGGACGGTTATCTGGAGTCGGTGTCGATGATGACGGCCGCGCGGGATCTCGAGGAAAACGGCCGGCGCGAATTCCTGCGCGAGGATCTCTTTCGCCGGGCTGCTAGCCGCCAACCGCCGCAACTGCTCGTGCGCGGCCGAGGGTTCGATTATGAGGGGACGAAGATCTTTCTGGTCCGCGACGGGACGCGGAGCTGGATTCGGGACCCGGCGTGGCTGCCGGCGCACGGATACCGCTGGCCCGATGACGTTGAGCTCATCGACGACGGCGTCATCGCATCGATCCCCGTGGCGGAAACCGCCGCTGTGTAGTTGGGTCAGCGCCTGACGATGCAGGTGAACGATTCGGCGATCGTCGGCGCATACATCGATCGGCCGCGCGACGACGACCTCGTCCACGCACACGGGTTCGGCGTGCTCGGGTGGTTTTTCGACGGCTCGGGAAATGCGCATGTGCAGCGCGTGGAAGCACGCCTTGCCGGACGCGTCATCGGCGCGTCGCAATTACTCTTCGATCGCCCGGACGTGCGCAACGTCCACGGCGATCAAAGCTTTCGCAGCGGGTTCGAGTTACCGTGCGTGGTTCCCGAAGAATTACGGTCCACGACGCGGGCGCAGGTCGAGGTATGGGCGGTTGACGACGACGGTGGGGATCGGCTCATCGGGAGCTTCGGGGTTCGCTTCTCGTCGATCGATTACCGTATTCACGGGCACGGGTATCTCGTTACCGATGAGTTCGACCGCGTCTTGCACCGCGGCGACGTGTATGGCAGCGGTCCGCCCTCGCCGGTCGCCGATCCGCGCTGTGTGGATCTGGTGCTGCGTTACATCGACCATACCGCCAACGTGCTCGATATCGGCTCGGGGATCGGGGCGTACGGCAAGGAACTGAGGGCACGGGGCATTGCCTGGCACGGTGTCGAGGTCGTGCCCGAGTTCTGCGCTCGGATGACCGCCGAAGGCCTGCCGAATACGTTACTCACCACCAAGCATCTGCCGTTTGCGGACAAGTCCTTCGAGAGCGGGATCTCGATCGAAGTTCTCGAGCATATCGCCGATTACGAAGGTTTTCTCGCCGAGATCGTGCGCGTCGTCCGTGGAACCGTGTGCTTTTCGGTTCCCAACGCGGAGGGCATCCCCTTGCTCTCCTACATGCACGCGCTGCCCTGGCACATGCTCGAAAGCGACCACAAGAACTTCTTTAGCCGTGCGAGCCTGCGTCAGCTGCTCAGTCGTTATTTTTCATTCGTTGAAGTGTTCACCTACGGTAATTTGCCGAATATCAAGAGCTACGAAGGCATCGACATTCCCAACCATTTGTTCGCCGTCGCGCGCCCGAGCGCACAAGCTGGAAAGGAGGCGGGAAGATGACTGCGCCGAGCGGAACGGCTGCTCGATGAATGCGCTGTCGTACCGAGTTATCCTGGAGCCTGACGAAGACGATGGTGGGTTCAACGTTGTCATTCCTGCGTTCCCGACCGCGCACACGCAAGGCGACAACGTTGACGAAGCGCGACGCAATGCGCGCGAAGTCATCGAGCTTGAACTCAACTACCTCATGGAGAAGGGCCTCTCGATTCCGCCCAGCGATACCGAAAACGTCCGCATCGAGCGCGTTACCGTCACCTCGCCCGCAGCTTAGCGCCGCTGGAGCGATGAGCACGAAACTTCCGGTCGTTAGCGGAGCTTACGTCGCGTGCTCTTGAACGCGCAGGCTGGGCAAAACACTCGCAGATCGGGTCTCATGTTAAGATGACGCGGGCCGGAGCGCACGTGTCGATCCCGTTGCATAACACGGTGAAACGTGGGACCCTCGCGAGCATCCTCCGTACGGTCGAGATGACAGCCGACGAACTGCGGCGACCCCTTTAACTAGGCGACTTGTTGGCGATGACGAGAAATTGTCGGCCGAAGAGGGGCCATGCGATCGGCAAGTGGACGTACGCTTTGACCAAGATGAGCGGAATTTGAGGGCCTTCCGCCATCGTGAACGGCAAGAATCGTGCGATCCGCCGCTCGACGCGCAAACCCGAAAGCTCGAGAACTTCGCCGATCGTGCGGTCACTCAGCGGAATGTGGTGATCCCAGAAATCCCAATATGCGCCCGGCACATAGCGAATGTTGGGACCTAGACAGATGATCTTGCCGTTTTCCTTGAGGCAGCGGTAGGCTTCGTCGAGCGTGCTGCGGACCAAGTCTTTGCGCAACAGGTGCTCGAGGAAATTGCTCGTGAACACGACGTCGAGCGACGCGTCTTCAAGCGGCCAGCGCTGCGAGCAGTCTTGTTCGATCAGCGAAACGTCCGGTTTGACGCTTGCGCGAGCGCTCGGGTTCAGATCCATGGCGTACTTGGACGCCGCCTGAATATTATTGATGAACTGACCGTAACCGCAGCCGAGGTCGAGCACCGCGGCATCGGGCGCGACGAATTGCTGAAAAAACTCTGCGGTCAGGACGCGCCAGACGCCGTCGCGGTATTCGAATTGACCGGTAAAGCGCCGTTCGTACTGGCGCTCGAGCTCGAGCTGAGATGGAACGTCTGTACCGCCGCGTAGTGAATCTGCCACGTGGATCTGGTCGCTCAATCAGACCCTCGCCGTTGACCGGGCGGCATCCGGAGCCGCGACGGGTCGTGGATGAGCGCACCGATAGTCGCCGCGCGACAGCATTTTTTCGATCAAGACATAGAAGATGATGAAGAGGTATCGGCTTCCCATCTCCTTGACTTTGAACTTGGAGACGCCGTCTTTGCGGTTATACCAGTTGGTCGGGATGACCGTCCAGGAATAACCCCGAACGATGGCTTTCAGCGGAAGTTCGACCGTAATATTAAAGTGGTGCGAGAGAATGGGCCGAACGCCGTCGATCACCTCGCGGCGAAAGCCTTTGAAGGCATTGGTCATATCGTTGTAGCGCACGCCGAAGGCCACGGCGACGAACATGTTGGCCAGCCGGTTCAGGGTTAACTTGAACCAGGGATAGTCGACGACCTCGGCGCCGCGCATGAAGCGTGAACCGAAGACGCAGTCGTACCCTTGGCACATTTTCCGCCAATAGGCGACGATATCGGCCGGGTCGTCCGACGCATCCGCCATGACGATCACCACCGCATCGCCGGCGAACGCATCAAGCCCGGTGTGGATCGCGTTTCCGAATCCATTGCGTTTGTGATTCGAGACGCACCGAATGGACGGGTAGCTGCGGGCTGCGTCGGCGACCGCGGCGGCCGTCCCGTCCGAAGAGTGATCGTCGACGACGACGATCTCGAAGGGAATGTTCTCGGCCGTGAGGCGCTGCGCGATCGCGCCGACGGTCGCCCCGACGCTAGCTTCCTCGTTGTGCGCGGGGATAACAACCGAGAGGGTGTTCACGAGACCGTATCCAGGACGTGCTCGGCAGCCGCCCAGCGCTCAGCATTCTTTTCATAAATTTCGACAAGCAACGCGCGAAGGTCGTATTTCTGGCTCCAACGCGGATAGTGGCGCTTGAACTTTTGCGCATCCGAGATGTACCAAATGTGATCGCCGACACGATTTTCGTCCGTATACGTCCAGTCGAGCTGTCGGCCGGCGATGGATTCGCACAGCGTGATCGCCTCGATCATCGAACAGTTGCTCAGGCGCGTGCCACCCATGTTGTACACTTCGCCCGAGCGCGGCGAGCGAAAGACTTCGTCGAACGCAGCAACCATGTCGAAGCTGTGAATGTTATCGCGGACCTGCTTGCCCTTATATCCGAAAATCGTATATTTCTCGCCCGTGGCGACACATTTCATGAGGTAGGCGAGAAAGCCGTGCAGCTTGGTACCTGAATGATTCGGGCCGGTGAGGCAGCCGCCGCGAAAAACCGCCGTCGGCATCGAGAAATAGCGGCCATACTCTTGGACGAGGACGTCGGCGGCGACTTTCGATACCCCGAAAACCGAGTGCGTCGACTGATCGATGCTCATCGATTCGTCGATGCCCTGCCAGAAGGGATGAGTGGGATCAATTTCCCAACGGGTGTTGAGTTCGTTCAGAGGCAGGGTGTTGGGCAGGTCGCCGTAGACTTTATTCGTCGACGTAAAAATAAATGGTGCTGCGGGCGCGTATTTTCTGGTCGCCTCGAGCATGCAGAGCGTGCCGTTCGCGTTGACGGTAAAATCCATTTGGGGATCTTTGGCGGCCCAATCGTGGGAGGGTTGCGCCGCCGTGTGAATGACGAGGCCGATCCGTTTGCCGTAGCGCTCAAAGACCGAATCGACGACACCGGCGTCCCGAATATCGGCGGCGACATGGCGGTATTGATTGGGAAAGCGGGCTTCGAGCGAACGGCGATTCCAATCCGTCGAGGCGCCCGCGCCGAAGAAGAGCTGACGGAAATCGTTGTCGATTCCCACGACCTCAAACCCTTGTTCGGCGAAATGCGCGACGGCTTCGGAACCGATCAGACCGGCCGATCCGCTGACGACGACTACTGCCATGCGTTGTTTATTCTCCTGCGGCCTATTTCCAAAGAGGAGCGACCAAGCGCTCGTTCGCGCGGATCCAATCAAAAATGTCGACGAGAACCTGGCGCGCTGATTTTCTCGGCGCCCAACCGGTGTCGGCCGACACCCTGCCGTTATCGGTAATGTAGACCTTCACGTCGAGCGGTCGATTCTCCACCACGCGCTCGATCTCGACCTGATTTCCGGTGATTTCCTCGCACAGCGCCGTGGTTTCCAGCAGCGACAAGCTCGAAAACACGCCGCCGCCGACATTATAAAGCCGGTGTGACAGCGTCTCGAGCCCTCTCAATTGCACTTCGATGAGGTCCGCGACCTCCTCGGCGGAGACGAGGTCGCGAACTTGCTTGCCGCTTCCGCCGTACCCGATGTACTTGAGCGGACGACGGAAGTAGTGTTTCCCCATCCAGAGCGCAAACACGCCTTGGTCGGCCTTTCCCATCTGCCAGGGTCCGGTGATCACGCCGCAGCGGTTGATGACGTAGCGGATGCCGTACATGTCGGCGTATTCTTCGATGATGAGCTCGGAACAGAGCTTCGTCGTTCCGTAGAGCGATCGCGGGCCGGTGAGCGGAAAGAACTCGCTGATTCCGGCGCCGGTTACGCCTGGGAGACGTTGCTCCGAGGCGATCGTGTAGCGGCTAGTTTCTTCGACCGTCGCGATCGCCTCGATTGCGGAAATCGGGTACACGCGGCTCGTCGACAGAAAGACAATGTCCGCATTCGTCCGCCGCGCTACTTCCAAGCAGTTGACGGTGCCGAGGAGATTGGTGTTGATGAGATACACGGGCCCAGCGTCGAAGCCGGCCAGAACCGAGGGCTCCGCGGAGCACTCGAGAACCAGATCGAACGGCAATCCGGTGAATGCAAGATCCTCGGGATTGCGCACGTCGGCGTGAACGAAGGCAATGTTGTGTTCGGCGAGCCGCGGAAGATTAAATTCCGATCCACGTCGCTTCAGATTATCCGCGACGACGATGCGGGCATCGGGATACACGGCGCGCATCCGAAGGGCGAGCGTCGATCCGGCAAAACCTGCACCGCCTGTGATCAAAATGCAAGAATAGTGTTTTTGTCGCGGCACGCTTAGCAGTAATTGCCCCCCCGGGCCGCTCTTAATGTCGGTTGAGGCAAAGTCCTCCGCCGCTACGGTTTGAAGAGTAAGCCGATGAAACCGAAGCGCCGCAGTCGGCGGCAGTCGTCAGCGTTGAGCAAGAGGTTCCAATGCGGTGATGCGCCGCCATCGTATTGAATTGGGATTTGGCACGCCGAGCTCCCGGGCAAATTGGCGCATGCCGCAATGGAATCTTGCCACCCGAGGTCGACGTGCGTACGGCTCAAGACCGGCAGACAATTGAAGAGTGCGCCCAGGAGCGCGAGTGCAGCGATCCAGCGAACCGCCGCCACGCGCGCGGCCAGGGCGATCTGCACGAAAACCCAGCCTTCGACCATGAACGTCAGAAAAAAATAGCGCGGCCCGGCGTCGACTTGGTCGATCACGTTCACATCAATGCGCGCCGCAGTGAGTGCCGCCGACCCGAGCCAAAGGTAGAGTAACGGAATGAGCACGCTGCGCAGCCGGGTGTCCAGCAAGGTGACCAGGGCGACGAAGCCCAGGGTCAACCAGCCGACAACTAGCGTGATCGCCCAGCGCGTATTGTCGGCTGCCAGCAGATCCCACGTGAGATAACCGCCGAACAGTTTGCCGACGGTCGTCGCGATCATCGAAACATCGAAATGCGCCGGACGCACTGCTGTTTGTTGAAGCGAGAAGTACTGTATGAGCGCGCATGCTACGGCGGGGATGGCCGCGGCGACCGAGTCGCGCGTCCGTGTGACGATTGCCGAGACGGCATACAATGGGGCTGCAAGTAAAATTGCCGGTGCCGACAAACCGGCGGTAACGATGGCCGCGACCCGCCACCACATAACCCGGCGATTCGTCTCCCAGAAGTATGCTGCGTACAGCAGCGGGATCGTTAACCAAAACGTGTAGAGTGGTAAACCGAAAATCTCCGGATTGCTGGGTACGAGCAACGCGGTGAGCGCAATGAGCGGACCGCCCCGGAGTCTGCTTGGGACGAGCGACACGGCGAGGAGCATGCCGATGATCGCAACCCACGTCAGCGTCACCGCGATGCGCGGGTAGTCGGCAAACGGAAAGAGCAGCGCGATGCACGAGATGAGGCGCGGAAGAACGGTTAGGTAGCCGTCGAGCGGGAAGAATATGCTCAAGGGTCCGTGCTGGACCGCTTGGTGGATGATGATGCCTTCCTCGTCCCAGACTTGCGGATCGAGCATCTGCGCGAACCGCCGGGCGAACAGGACCACCAGTAGGACGAGAGCCACGATCGCCGTCCGCACCGCCGGCGAACTGCCGATCGTCGCAAGAGCGTCGTGCGCGGCCTTGACGGGGGTGACCGAAGGGATCCCGATCTCCCTGCTAGCGTCGATCGAGGCTCCGCGTCGCGTCATCAAACTTCAAGACCAAATTGAAGCTGAGCCGTCTCGTCGCGCTGCTGACGCGTTAAGTCATAAAGATCGACCGAAAAGCTGTGGCGGGCTAGCCGCCAGATTCCGATGGCGTTTGCGTCCAACGCTAAAAGCGCCAGTGTGTGCTCGCCCAATGTCAGCGGCGGCTGCAGCAAACCGGCAAAGTGGTAAAAGTTCCCGCTGCCGTTCCTGTCGGCTTGCTTCAAGAATGTCAGCGCGAAGGTCTGTTCGCCGTCGAAGCAGGCAAAAACGCCCTCGAGCGGCTCCGGGGTGTTGACTTTGCCGCTGATGAGCAATTCAGCGTCCGGTATGATGTGCGTGGGCAACGCGACCGTAAGGTTCGCTTCAACGGCCGTACGATAGAGCGGAAGCGCTGAGGGCAGCCAGTGCAATGACCGCCCCATGATTTCGATCGACTGGCCGGCTCGCGCCGACGTCGCCTGTCCATTGACGGTGATCTTCGTCCAAAGCTCGTACGCGCCGGGCGGTAATTCGCTAACGTCGACGCACGCCCGAAATCCGGCGTCGATCGCACCGACGCCGAATAACACGCTTGCTTCGGGTTCCCTGCGACGCTGCACCGCGGCGTGATAGGCGCCTTGCGGCCCGACCAGTAACAGACGTATCGTTTCAGGAACGCTGATCCGATCGGCTGCCAGCGCCCAGCCTTCGACCAAGAGGGAAGCCCCCGGTCGAACCGCACCTGGAGCGCGGCCTTCACTGTGGTGCGCCGGTAGGGTGCCCCGGAGCACGCGAATCCGACCATAGTGCGGCGCATGCGTCGGAGAATCGGCCGTTGGGCGAGGCTCGGCGAGAGTGGCGAAGGAAATTCGGCTCCGAAGCTGCTCTACTCGGCCGCCGAGTGTTCCGACGACCGCTAACGAATGCACGCCAGTGGGAATGTGGCGCGTTGAAAAGGTGACGTCGAATCCCGCTTTGCGAAGGCGCCCGTGGGGCCCGAGCGCGGCCAGATCGGCGCGCGGCGCACCATAGTTTACCGGTAGCCAGAGCGCATCGTCGATAACGAAGTAAAGTTTATCGAATGGTGCCTCGGGCTTGGTCGCGGCAGCCCACCCGACGATCCGCAAGTGATCGTTGCATCGCAATTCGAGCTCCGAGGCGTGGACCGC
This sequence comes from Candidatus Velthaea versatilis, assembly GCA_003134035.1. Classification (GTDB taxonomy): domain Bacteria; phylum Vulcanimicrobiota; class Vulcanimicrobiia; order Vulcanimicrobiales; family Vulcanimicrobiaceae; genus Velthaea; species Velthaea versatilis. The sequence goes on along the minus strand of PLAE01000066.1, from coordinate 26,633 downwards.
CGTTTCAACGCGGCCGGCAAAGTCGATTGAGCCACGCGCGAAAGACGATGGCATGGGGCGCGCGCGCGAAGCCGTCCAGTCGCTCGCGTCGATAGGATAAGCCTGTGAGAGATTGGTAATCAGTCGGCGTGCTTCCTATGAGCTGTTCCGGTTGTTCGCCGCTAGCGGCGGCCCCTTCGCGATTATACACGCTTGCGCGAGTCCATGCATGAAACAGGATCTTCGCCGCCGCGACAGCGAGGATCCGGAGACGATTCACCGCAAAGCGCTGGCCCACGAAATTGATTTCCGCCGGCTCGCGGCCGAGGCGTTCGCGAGCCGCATGAATGGGCTGCGGCAGTCGGCCGCGCTCGCACAGGTGCAGTCGCGGGTCGATGAATTTGCCGACGCGGTCGAACGCACGATCTGGTGGCGAGTCCGTGCGCGAGTGCGCCGGCTCATGAAGCGGAGCCCCGATATCGTGCGGCCAAAAGTCGCCGACTTGGCGAAGATTGACCCGCCGGAGAGCAAGTATCGCCAGTGGCTGGAAATGAACGCGCCGCGTCCGGCGGATATCGAGCGAATGCGCGTGGTGTCGTCGTTTTTGGCGTATCGGCCGACGTTTAGTGTGCTGATGCCGACCTACGAGACCCCCGAGCGTTACTTGCGCACAACGATCGAGTCGGTGTTGGCTCAAGCCTATCCGCTTTGGGAGTTGTGCGTGGTGGACGATGCCTCGCCGTCAGTGCACGTCGCGGACGTCGTGCGAGAATACGGCGCCCGCGATGCGCGGATTCGGCTATTGGTTCGATCGGTAAACGGTCACATCGCGCAAGCCAGCAACGACGCGCTGGCGATGGCGACGGGTGAGTTCGTCGCCTTGTTGGATCACGATGACGTTTTGCAGCCCGATGCGCTATTCGAGAATGCGTTAGCGCTTAACGAGCAATCGGATCTGGACTTCATCTATTCTGATGAGGACAAGGTTCACGAAGACGGGCACCGCTCCGACCCCTATTTCAAGCCCGATTGGTCGCCGGACACGTTTTTGACCAAAATGTATACTAGTCACCTTGCGGTGTTCCGACGAACGCTTTTGGACGAGATTGAGGGCTTTCACGCCGGGGTCGATGGTGCGCAAGATTACGATCTCGTCTTGCGCGCCACCGAACGCACGCAGCGCATTCAACATATCGCGAAGGTTCTCTACAGCTGGAGGCTGCACGAGAAGTCGACCTCGCAAAACCCGGCATCGAAAGACTACGCCTATGCAAGCTCGATGCGCGCAATCCAAGCCGCGCTCGACCGTCGCGGCGAGGGCGGCGTGGTCGCGGTTTCGACGGCCGGCCCCGGTCACTGGTCGGTGCGTTATCCGATCCGGGCGTTTGAGCGCGTATCGGTCGTCGTGCCGACCCGAAATGGTGCGTTTGACGTCCGCCGCTGTCTGGATTCTCTCTTCTCGCTGACGACGTATCCGAATTACGAAGTACTCTTGCTCGACAATGGCTCCGACCAGCGCGACGCGCTACAACTGTTCGCCGAGTACCAGCAACGCGAACCGCCGCGCTTTCGCTATCTCCGTCACGATGTGCCCTTCAACTATTCTGAGATCAACAACGTGGCGGCGCGGGCGTCGGCCGGCGAGTATTTGCTCTTTCTCAACAATGACACCGAGATCACCGACGGTGAATGGATGACCGCGATGGTCGAGTATGCTCAACGCCCGTCGATCGGGGCGGTCGGGGCAAAGCTGCTTTATGGTAACGGCACGATTCAACATGCCGGCGTTGTGATCGGTATCGCGGGGATTGCGGGCCACAGCCATCGCCATTGGCAGCGTGACGAGGGCGGCTACGCCAACAACGTTTGCCTCACGACCAACTATTCGGCCGTTACGGCAGCCTGCTTGATGGTGCGGCGGGAGGTCTTCTTCGCAGTCGGCGGCTTCGACGAATCTTTCGCCGTCGCGTACAACGACGTCGATTTGTGTTTACGCATCCGCGAGGCCGGATACCAGAACGTGTATCTGCCGCACGTCGAAGTCATGCATTACGAATCGCAATCGCGCGGCTACGATGCGACTCCGGAGCAAATCGAACGCGACAAACGCGAGCGCGTGCGCCTACAGGCCCGTTGGCAGCAAGCGTGGTCGAGGGATCCCTTCTATAGTCCGCATCTCACACTGTCGACCGAAGATTTTCAACTCGCCCCGCCCTGAGCCTGACGCTGGAGGTACCGCTTGCTGAATCCGAACGCAAGCGTCACCGTCTTCCGCGTTCGCGAAGAGCGCGCTCACCACGGCTGAGCGTCGAAGAGGAGCAGTCGGTGCGCGGGTGGCCGTCGCTCCGCATTGTACGCGGCTAGACGACGGACGCACGCCTTTCCTACATAGTGGAGACGGCGACGGTCAGATTGCACGCGGAAGGATCGATTTGCCCCATACCGTCTAAAACGTACACCGTAACATGGTGCAGCCCGGGTCGTATGTACGTCGAAGGAATCGTTACGGTGAATCCGCTTCGAGTGTACGCCGGAGCTGAAAAAGCTTTGGCAACGTCAGGGCGATCAGCGTTGATCGTCGCACGAAATAAATCGAGGTCGAAGGCGACGAAGACCGTTTTTGGTGCTTGTCTTTCAGCAATATTGATTGCCCAGCCAACGAATACAATCTGCGCGCCGCTGTACCAATGCAACAGGGGTTGCTGAGCGAGCGCGATACTGCCGGCATCACCTGTGGCAAAATCAAGCGCTGCTCGGGCCCGACCCTCAGCCGCAACGGTATGCGACGTCTTTTCGGGTCCATGTGACGAAGCGGATTGGGACCATACAAAGAGCGGTGTGCGCATCGGCACGAAATGTGCAAAGCCCATATTTGCTATTGCAAAAATGGTCCAGCGATCGCGTGCCGGAGGAAGCTGTAAGCTTACTAAAAAAGATCCGCCGCGGTGGCGAAGCGCTAGAGGTTCAGCCTGCGCTCCGTTCACGTACCATCTCATACCCGCAATGCTGCCGTTGCCCGGAATCGTGCCCTCAATATTTGCAAGCCCGCTCGATGAAACGCCTATCCGCACGATACGGTAATCACGTCGATCTTCGAGCGCGGGCGACGAAAGTCGTCCAATGGAGTCGCTCGACGGCAGCGGGTTTGTCAGAAGTGCGAGAAGGCATGTTGCAAGTGCGCATCCGAGGAGGCTGTACGCTACGATGCTGGGTCGACGAAAGTGCGCAGAGAGTACGTCTCTGGATCGAAGAGCCAAACGCCAAACACGTCTTTGTTTTAGATTGAAGGCGCTCACGGATGATAGAACGGGCCGTCGCGAATACTATACAAGTATTGGAGTTCGGCTTCGGCTGGCCACAGTGGCGGAAACTCGTCCTCGGTCGCGACGTTCCATCGTGGAATGACTTGTGCGGCGGCGAAAAGAGAAAGAGCGTGGTCTCGCACCTCGGCGTAGCCGCCGACCTGACTCCAACACCAAAAAAGCGCCAGGGGAATCACACTGGGCACAATGAACCGAGTCCGGATACGAAGTCGTGCTGCCACGAGGATGAGCGTTATCCACAGAAGGGACGTGGGTGTTGTAAAGCGGCCACCCAGCGCAGCTTGGAGGCCTTCAAAAAGGCGCCCATACGCGACCTCAAATGCGCCCAAGATGGGCATACTGGCAAGCGCGACCAGAGCCAGGGAGCCTTCGGAAATGCGACCACGGCGCCACGGCAAGAGAACGCAAGGCGTCAGAGCCGCAATTGCGATGAAGCCGATCAGGCCGCACCAATCAATTCCGGCGCTTCGCGCAATGGGCGCTCCCAGTGCGATCAATGCAAAGTGTGTGGTGTCGGCGATGCGCGAGGTCAGTGGCTCATTAACAGGATGATAGAGCGTTGACTGATAGTCGTTGCGATAAAAGAGGAGAATGATGATGCTAACGGCCGCCCAGCCGGCAAACTTCCATCGCTCACGGTTGAGGGCGTAAAAGAGCATTCCACTGGCTGTCGCCGTGAGGCCGAACCCGATCGAATACGATCCGACGATCAACGCCGAGACCCCGAGGGGTAGCGACCAAGGACGATCGGCCATGACGAAGCCAAGTGTCATCACCGCGGCGCAGAGGTTCGCGACGAAGAACGACATTTGAAAGCCCCATGTCCAATTCTCGGCTTGAGTCAGGGAGCACGCCAAGAGCGTAATCAATGCCAGCGTCCACTCACGCCGCGCAGGCGCGACGAGCCGGACGATGACGATCCACCATATCGCTAAGGTTGCGAAAAGCAAACTGACGGAAAATGTCGTTTCACGCGGTATGACCCAGCTGTGCCGAAGTGCTGCGAATGCCAAGGCGACTAGGCTCGGCACGACAATTCTTTGTTCGCTGTGTAAGCGCGAGATTTCTGTCCAGGTAACATTCCCTTGATGAAGATGCACCATCATGGGTGCCCACTCCCATTCATCCAGGAACGGCACATTGACGACGAAGATTCGAACGAGGCCCAAGACGATGAAAGGTGCGGTGAAGGCGATGAGAAGCGGCAGCGAGCGGTTGAAAACAGGCGCGAATAATCCGCACCTGCGCCGCAATGACACGGATATCATCGGCGTCGACTGGGTGACCACATGGTCGGGTACGCTCAACCTCCGTTCCTTACTGTGCGTCGAAGACTTCGAGGCGTTAGAGGCGGCGAGTTGCCAGGCGGCGTACGGATTTGCCGATTCGGTCGAGGAGCTTCCAAAGCGCTGACCGTCCCCCCCAGAACGTCGTGGCCAGCAGCGACGCAAAGATCGCGCTTGTGCGCGCCCATACCGGGCCGGTTGGCCGGGAAACGACTTCCGGACTGGGCTTCGCGGTCAGCGCCGCTTGGAGTTCGGCGATCTGCGCCTCGCGCGAACCGAGCGCTTGGGCCAGCACGGCGCGCTCTTCCCGGAGTCGGACGACTTCGAGATCGACGTGCGCGTGCCGAGCCGCCGTCTCGCGCGCGATCGAGCGCTTGCGCTGAAGCCGCCTCTGGAGCTCCGCGATCTGCGCGACGGCATCGTCGCGTTGCGTCTCGGCGTTCGCGGCGCGCTGCTCCAAGCGCTGGCAGGCGGCCAAAGCTTCGCGCAGTTCGATGATGCGGAACGGATCAAGCTCGCCCGTGCGTTCGTGCAGCTCCTTGGAGGTCAGGCCCGGTAAGCCACGGGCGATCGCGTCTTCGAGCGTTTCGAGCGCGTACAGCTGGCGGGCCCGGTGCATCCCCGGCGCGGCCGCCAGCAGGGCCAGCTGCACCGCCATCGGCAGCCCGCGGTCGGCCGCGCACTGGGGAATATCGGCTCCGAACGCGCGCTCTAAGGTCGCTTCGTCCATCGTCCGGTAGTGCCGCAGCACCCGGCGGTATTCCCAGTTGGATCGGCGGATCACGAACGGCGTTTCCGCGCTGGTATTGCGCTGACCGCGCAAGACGCGGAACGCCGTCAGCGGCTCGGGCACGACCTCAATGGGATACCGCGCGCAAATACGGATCCACATCTCCATATCCGGCAGTTGGCGCAGGGCGACGTCGTAGCCGCCAAGCTCGTCGTAGATACTCTTGCGGATCATCGCGGTCGAATGGCAGAGCGCGTTGCCTTCCAGAAAGAAGCGCCGCAGCCAGGCGAACCGGTTGGCGGGCGCTGCCGAAAACGCGCCGGCGATCGGGTTGAGGTGCGCCGGGATGGCCGCGCCGTCGTCGTCCACGAATTCGACCAGACCGAAGACGCCGGCCAGTGCCGGAGCAGCATCGAGGATCGCGACTTGGCGCACGAGCTTTCCGGGCAAGAAATAGTCGTCCGAGCCGAGTAAGGCGACGTATTCCCCGGCGGCGCGCGCGATGCATCGGTTGACGGTTTCAGACGCTCCGCGGTTCGCCCCGAAGGCCTCAAAATCGATCCGGGGATCGGTGTAACCCCGGATGATTTCCGCGCTGCCGTCGGTCGACCCATCGTCGGTAATGATGAGCTCGAAGTCGTCGAATGACTGCGCCAGCACGCTCTCGATGGCCTGACCAACGAACTCCGCGTGGTTGTAGGACGGGATGACGACGCTTACGCGCGGTGTCCGCATGACGTTAGCGAGGTACTCCGCCGATCTCGAAAAGGCATTGCCCGGCTGTGCTGCGCTTCCAAGCACGTTGGGTAGCGTCGGCCTCAGTATGTCTCGGCAAGCGTGAAATCGACGTGCTGCGAGGTCTCGTATGTGAAGCGTCCGCTGCGGTCCTCGACGAGTAGTGCGAGTTCGTGCATTCCCGCCGGCATTGATGCCATCGAGATCACCGTGTTAAATCCGCACGTCGTGAATTCGGGGTTGTCGAAAGCGGCGGCGACGTCGCTCCGGGCTAGGCCGTACTGCACGAGAATCGACGTGGGGAGTTCGTCGAGCAGTAGCCGGACTGTCCCGGCCGCCGTTCCGGCTTTCGCGTCGATGGCCCACCCGCTCACGAGCAGCTCGTCGCCCCGGGTGAGGGGTAGCGGGGGCAAATGGGGGCGCGCCCTGCCTCCCGCGTAGAGAACGACCACTTCATCGATGTGTGCCTCCGTAAATTCTCCGGTAAGCGCAAACGAGGCCTCACCGCCGAGGCGCGCGGGCGTCGTCGTGCCCGCGAGGACATGCTTTTCCACCGACGCGTCGATAGAAAAGGTCAGAGTGTCCGCGACCTCGAGAAGATGGCCGTCATCGCTTCGGACCGCAAAGGTGATGATGTGCTCGCCGAGCGCGAGGTGGGCAGTCGTAAAGGCCCCGCGGAAGCCGCTCGCGGCGAACTCCGCGTTGTTGAACGCTTGCGCGACGTCGTGCCGTGCCAGTCCGGCGAGTGCCGCGAGCGGCGATCCGTCATCGATGCGAACGAACACGCCCGTCGCGCGCACCGGATCCTCGGCGATGACCGCCCAACCGTGCAGCGTGAGAATCGCTCCTTCTGGCACGCTGCGCGAAGCCGGGTGCGGGCCGCTCGCCAAGATGTCGATGAAATCGAACTCATCGATGTGCCCTCGTGCGGTAAGCTTCTGCGCCGCTTGCTGATTCACAGGTGTTGTCTTGGTTTGGAGGCGGGGGCTGTTCCTTCTGGCGATCGACGTGAGGCGCCAGCGAACGGAACAGGTCTACCGGCGGGCGGATACCCATGTACGTCTCAAATGCTCGCCCGGGAAGTCGGTCTGGGGCTTCAATGCTCGATGTCATCTCAGTTGACCGACGCGTACGGTCTCCCAGGCCCGTGCAGACTTCCCGGCCGACAAATAATGTGTTTACGACGGGACGGCACTCGATGTGCTTACGATCGTGATGCCTCGCCGACCGTACGAACAGGATGTTAGGACTGCGAGGTCAACCGCGAAGTGCTCCTCGAAAATATGTGCAAGGCCGGGGACTCTCAGACGGACGAATCATCACGATAAGGACGTGACCGATGTGCTAAACCTGCGGAGTGAAACGGTTCCGAGTGACGACGACCTTATTCGCTGGGCGAATGACAATCCAGGCTACCGTTTTGAGTATATCAACGGAGAGATAAAGATTGTTAGCCCGACCGGCCGTAAATCAGGCATTCGCAATAGTGCTTTAAACGCAAATTATATGCGTGGGGGAAAACGAACGGCTATGTGGTCTTCGGCTCGAATACCGGATTTGTCTTTGGTGAAAAGCTGGTACTGAAAGTATCGCCGGATGAAGCGCTCATCGAAAGAACTCGGTTCGAGGCTCTGTCGGACGTCGACCAGGAAAAGCTGGTGCCCATTGCTCCAGATATTGCGGTTGGCTCGCTCACCGTTCACGATACGTCTCTCTCCCGTCTACGAGTACGGCCTCGCGCGGATCGCTAAACGGGAGGGGGTGCCGATGGGCACCTTATTGCGGCGGATCATCGAAGCATGGGCCCAGGCCTACACACGGGCCCAAGCAGCCCAGGTCTCCGAACAGATGCGCACGAGCGACGAAGGCATCGCGCTCACGGCATTCGCCGACGCGGCGCTTGACGACGTTCTGAACTTCGACAAAGCTGCTTCTGCAACCACTCGCACGAGCGCATGAAGCTCAGGCCTGGCCAAATCGTTATCATGGATTTGCACGATGCACTTCCGGATGAGCCCAACAAACGGTCACGCTCAGGCCTACGGTGAGCTCGGTCTACGGGCAGACCTTCTTTGTTGCGGTTGTCGCTTCGACGGTGAGCTATTCGCAATGAGGTAGCTTGGTACCAGCGAGCGCAGCTCGAGCGCGTCGGCCTCCGGGAGCTATCGGGCGAAGCGCTCGAGTATCTTCTGGCGAGTCCCCAACTGGATGGAGGTCGAGAAGAGCTTGCGGCTGCGTCGTTGGCCGGCCTTCGCAAGGGAGACCATCCTCTTCGGATCGTTCTTGAGCCGCAGGACCGCGCTCGTCAACTGATCGACGTCCGGTGGCGAGACCACGATCTCGACGCTGTCACGATAATAGTGGTTCATGCCGAGAACGTCGTAGCAAACCATGACTGCACCTTGCAACGAAGCCTCGACGACGCCCAACGTCGGAAACGAATCAAAATTGCCTTGGTGCAGCAGAAACGGCCGTTGCGGCGAGACGATAATGTCGACGCCGCGCAAAAACTCCCAGAGCGTTGTCTTCGACTCGAGCAGACCCTCGAACGTGAAGCGGTCCGGCCTCGTCAACGCCGCGGGCCAGTCGTCGTCGCTGAATCCATGGCCGGCGACATGCCACGCAAAGGCCGGGTCACCCGCAAGATTCGCGGCGAGGCGGCAGAAGTCGGGAAAGCCTTTATTTGGCGCCTGCGGCATATATTTATGCGCGACGAAGGCCACGTCGAGCAGCGGCTTCTTCGGATAATAGGCGCGGCTCGGAGCTTTCTCGTCCACATAGCGCGCGTTCATGACGCCGCCGTAGATCAGCGTGATCTTGTGTGGCGGGACACCGCGCTCGATGAGGTACGTGCGCGTAATATCCTGGGTGACGATGATCTGCCGGAGCATTTTCGAGGCCAAGATGGGGTCGAGCATCGCGTCGCTCGCCGGTTCATTGAGGCCGAAGGCACCACCCGGGTTGAGGGAAAAAACGAACGGTACTCCTGCTGCCTCCAAGAACGGCAGACACTTGTACGCGTTGAAGAGGAACATGATCCACGCCAGGCTCGCCCCCCGGATCACCGCGTGATCAAACGGACGAACGCGATGAGCCAAGGCCGGATACCGTCGGGCGTACTCCGCGTGGTCGCTCGCGAACTCCGGGCTCGTCGAGTAGACCGTGAGGTTGGCATACCGCTGCAGAAATGCGTTGTATTCGGCGATTCGAAAGCCGGAGTAGACGTTGGGAAAGAAATCATCGAGGACAACGATCGGGCCGATATCCGGCGGCTTGCGTGGCCGGAAACGTCGTCTTAGCATGCCCGTCGCGAATGAGAAGACGCCGGATGACATCCGAATTTGAGTTAGCGGCGCTCGCGAACGCGCCCTCTGAGGCCGAGCGACCGTGGCGGCCATAGCGCGTTGAGAGCGCTTCGGGCGTACCGGCTGTACGTCGCAATCGTGCTCCGTGAAGGTGCTGTGCGTTCTCGTCGATGGTCAGGCCCGCCCCGCAGCTCAGATTAATGGCTGTTCGCGACCCGACGTCGCGGTCACGCTGGTTCGCGTGCGACAGCCACGCGCCGGATTTCGAGGACTTCGCTGGTCAAAGGGCAGGGAAACGAGTCGCTTAACGGGCACACCGCGCGCGATGGGTTCGCCCCTACGGACGCCACGGCCGGCCCGGATTCCCCGCGACGATCGCGCCGGCCGGTACGGATTTCGTCACGACCGTGCCGACCTCGAGGCACGCTCCACGCCCAAGCCGCAGGGGTTTCCCGGATTGACCGTTCACGATGACAGCGCCCACGCGGATCACCACGTCGTCCTCGATGACGACGTGGCCGGAGATCGCCGCGCCCGGATGGATCGTGACGCAGTCGCCGATCGTGCAATCGTGGCCGATGCTCGCGGGCGTGACGATGACCACGTGGCGGCCAAACGTCGTCGAGCTGCCGACGTAGAGCGGCCCGTCGCCGGCGAGCGTCCCCGGGCCGAAGGTGACGGACCGTGCGATCGCGGCGCTCGCGCGGCCAATGACCGCAAACGTGCCGCCCGCGCCGGCGATCCGCTCGGCCATCGCGCGGCGCTCCAACGGGTCGAGTGCCGTCACGATGCTTGGGATTTCGCGCAGTCGCTCGCGCCACGTTGCGTGGCTGACGACCGGGATGCCGTCGAGCACCGATTCTCGCGCGGCGTTGTCGTGGACGTAGGCGACGATCTCGAATCCGCGCGCCGCCGCGAAGCCGTCGACGGCGACGTTGCGCCCCGGACCGCGGTGGACGACGACGGGTCGCAGCACCGGCATCGCACGCATGCTTCGGCTCGACCCGAGCGGAACACTGCGCCGGCGTGCCGCTGAGTCCGCCGCCGGTCGTCTTCTACGGAGCCTCCGGATACGCGGTCGCGTTGCGCGCGTTGATCGAAGAGTGGGAGCCGCAGCCGCTTGCCAGGGTGGTCGCTTACATCGATGACTTTCGCGGCGACGGCGGCGAAGCGATCGACGGCGTGCCGATCGTTTCGTTCGCGGCGTGGCGGGCTTCGCAGCGCGATATTCCGATTTTTGTCATCATCGGCAGCCCGTCGGCGCGGCGCACGCTCGTCGAGCGCGTCACCACGGCCGGCGGCCGCTTCGCGTCGTTCTACCGCATCGAAAGCCCGATCGCGCGCGATGTCGTCGTCGGCGAAGGCACGATGATCTTGCCCTATGCCTCGATCGGGGCATCGACGGTGCTGGGCCGGCACGTCCACGTGATGCCGCTCGTGTCGATTGACGCGCAGTGCACGATCGGCGATTACGTCACGCTGTGCCCCTCATCGACGGTGTACGGACGCGTCGTCGTCGAAGACGACGTCTTCATCGGCGTCGGCGCGCGGATCGTCAACGAGTCCGACGGGATCCTGATGGTCGGCACCGGCGCAACGATCACCGCCGGCGCGGTCGTAACGCAATCCGTCCGCGCGGGCCAGAAACTCACCGGCAACCCCGCTCAAGAGCTGCGTTCGCTCGCCGCCGGGCGCCGGACCTAAGCTGGACGCGCTTCGGGCGATTCCCGTCTTCCGCGCATCCATGCACGATCTCGACGACGACCTGCGAGCTAAGTTGATAGATTGTCGGATCAAACGCGCGCAGGCGATTCAAGAAAAAGTAGCTCTTCGCACCTTACCAAAGGCGTCGGCGATGCGTTGAAGCGTATCGACGCTCGGGGCATGAGCCCACGTTCAAGCCGGCAGATCGCCGACTCGCTTGTCCCCACTTGCGCCGCGACTGCCTTTTGGGTGGCCCGCTCTTCAGCCTTACTTGAAAGCGCGCGGCTTGCGTTTTGCTCTGTCGCCTTATCGTCCTAAAACGGTCTGAAAGACTTCGTCCACGGTGAAGTTTATGCCAGCGAAGGTAAACGTGTCCGCGCCATACAGGAGCGCGACCGGTTCTTGTGGGTCGGCAGGTTCCCAAAGTTCGACGCAGCGCCCAGGAATATCGATCCGCCAGCCTGTTGGAATGCGGCCGTCGATCATGTAGTCGCGCATTTTTTCGCGGGGCTTGCGTTCAGTGTCGCCGACCTCGATCACCAGGTTGGCCTCGGCGCCGGTCGGGTGTGATCTCCCGTAGTAGTCGGCGCGAAAGTGTACGATCGCTACATCCGGCTCGGGTGCACTATCCGGTTCGATTTCTAGTGGTTTCTGGACGCGAATCAGATAGGTTTTCTTCAGATCTAAATCTTGAAAGCGATTCGCAAAAAATGTAACAACGCCCGCATGTGGCGGGTTCGCAGGACTCACAGCGTAGATGGTTCCGTTCAAGAGCTCGTAATGCAGGTTTGGGTTGAGTGAGTCCGCGATCGCGTAGTATTCGGCTCTGCTAAAGTGATGCGGCGCGTAGGCGGTAGCCAATGTTCTCAAGCTCCTTTGGTTTGGATTGTAGCATGAGGGCTATCGCAAGAATAGCGTCGCCCGCGGCCGGAGGCCGCCGAGGCGACGTAGCACCGTGCGGCTGGCCAACGCGTACCAAGACGCCATGGCTCGGTGGCCTACCTTCTTCCGAGAGCCTTGCGTCCCGAAGGTCGCAATCGGACCTGAACTGGTGGTCCGGTCTCGGGGGCCGGTCGAAGTCGACCGAGCGGGAGTGGATGCAAAGCGCCACCGACATATCGGGCATCCCCAGGGACCGACAGCCGAAAAAGTCGTCGTCGGCGGTCGGGTTTTCGCGAAATACACGCTAGGTGGTGTCCGTCGAATGCTCGGTCTTGCCCATCTGCACGAGATGACCGTCGAGGAGTATCTCCACTCCAACATCGCTGGTCGCACCGAATTGCTCGGAGGGGTGGTCTACGATGTGTTGCCCCGCAACGCGCCGCATCGATACGCCGTGCGAAAGCTCGGCGTTGCGCTTCATTCGTTAAACGGTCGATGCATCGTCCAAGTCCGGGATGTAGTCGCGGTTCCTGACTGGAAAGGCAAAGATACTCCCGAAGTTGACATTGCCATTATTACGGATAAATTCTACGAGCCAGCACCGACGTCGGCTGACGCGGTGGCACTTATCGAAGTTTCTGATACGACATACGAATGCGATCGGCGGTACAAGATCCCGCTGTACGTCGCCGCCGGTGTCCCCGCCGGGTTGCCAGTGCGCCGGCTGCCGTTACGTGTGCACCGATAATGAAGTCCGCGATAAGTCGCCGAGGCTGCGACGATGACGACCGGCGACGGCGCATCGCGTAGTCGCTGGCGCCATAGAAGTAAGATTACCGGAGTAAGGAGCGTGCAGCAACGGTGACCAGCCTGGGCACCCGACGCGGTTGGGGGGTTCCCTGGGGACGCAGCGGCTGGCCCGGATTCCAGCACCACCTGCGTGCCGGCCGGAGATTCCGCCACGACCGTGCCGAGGTCAAGGCGCGCCTGGCGGCCGACGCGAACGGGTTTCCGTAATGACCGTTCACGATATTAGCTGCTACGCGGATCACTACGTCGTGCCTGACCACGTGGCTGAGCCGCGGCCGCTCGCCGCCGGGCGCCGGACCTAAGCTGGGCGCGCTGCGGGCGATTCCGGTCTACCGCGCGTCCTTGCCGCGCGCGGTCCGGCTGCTGCCGTATCTCGAGACGATCGACGCGAATCGCTGGTACACCAATCGCGGCGAACTCGTCAACCTGCTCGAAACGCGGCTGGGCGACGTGTTGGGCGCCGGCAAAGCGCAGGTCGTCAGCGCAGCGAGTGGCACCGCGGCGATCGAAGCGGCGATTCTGGCAACCGCCGGGCGCGCCACGCCGCGGCGTCCGCTCGCGCTGCTGCCGGCGTACACGTTCGTCGCGACGGCTTCGGCCGTTGAACGCTGCGGGTATGTTCCGTACTTGCTCGACGTCGAGCCGGACACATGGACGCTCGCCGCGGCCCGTCTCAACGGTCATCCGATGCTCGAGCGAACGGGAGTCGTCGTACCGGTTGCGCCCTATGGACGCGCGATTGCGCAGGCCGCCTGGGCCGAGTTCGCGGCGCGCGCGAATGTGCCGGTCGTTATCGACGCGGCGGCGGGGTTCGAGGCGCTTGCCGCCGATCCGGCCCGAAGCACCGGCACGATACCCGTCGCGCTGAGCTTCCAAGCGACGAAGGCGTTCAGCAGCGGCGAAGGCGGTGCGGTGATCTGGTCGGATGCCGATGGGCTCCTGCGGGTCGTGCGTTCGTTGAATTTTGGGATCCTGTGGAAACGCGAGAGCACGAGCGCCGGGATGAACGGAAAAATGAGCGAGTACCACGCGGCGGTGGGTTTGGCGGCACTCGACGAATGGGACCACACCGCTCGCGCGAATCGGGCTGCCGTCGAAAGCTACGACCGCGCGGCGCAGGCGTTCGGCATTCGTGAGCGGCTCGTGCTGGCACCGGACATCGCGTCGAACTACGCGCTGCTCGACGCCGGCTCGCTGGCTGGGGCAAGCGATCTGGTCGCCGCACTGCAAGCGCGCAAGATCGAGTCGCGGCGTTGGTACGGCTATGGCCTGCACCATGAGCCATACTGGCGTAACGCGCAGCGCGATGCGCTTCCGCAGACCGATCGCATCGCGCCATCCGTGGTCGGACTTCCGATGTACTGCGACATCTCACGCGACGACATCGAGCGAACGATCGAAACCGCAGCGCACGTGCTCGCAAGCCGCCAACGCACGCCGGTGTAAGCGTGGGATGGGCTCTTCCGACCATCACGGATAGCGCGCCGACAACGATATCTTGCTGTAAGCGGTAGACGATCCCGGATGCACCTTCGAAAGCGCCTGTTTTGCAAACGCTTGAGTTGGCTCGTAGTGGTCCGGGCACCAACGCACCCCGGTAGAAGCGTCGTTGGCGCGGCCCTCCGTGCGGGCGTTAGACGCCGACGATCGTTTGGATCAAATGTCGAGCAAACGGCACGCCGATACCCGTCGTCAGATCGTAGCCGACGCCGGCATTGAAGCCGGGCTCGGGCGTCGGTGAACCGAAACAGAATCCGAGTTGCGTGCACGGGATGACGCCGTTATTTCCGAAGAGGACGTCGTAGAACGTCGTCGGGTATTGCGTGGCGGAGTTGTATATGCCGTAAAAGAGCGGCGCTGCGTTTCCGAGGCGATAGGGATGCGGGCCCGTGCCCTGGCCCGCGCACTTCGCGGTCTGTTTGCACGCGCTCAAAACGAGCGCCCACATCGCCGCGGTCTCGGGGGCTGCGACGCTGGTGCCGCCGTACGCGCCCGAATGCGCGAATCCGAAGCTCGCGTTGACGATCGTTGACACGCCCGTCGATTGGTCGGCTTCAAGCGAAACATCGGGGACAGTGCGCAGCCCGGCCGTGACGCCGGCGCCGGTTTGCCACGCTGGCTGCGGCACGTAGGCCGAAATACCGCCGCCGGTTCCGCTGGAACCGGAGTGCGTTTGCAGCCCCCAAGCCGTCATCGGGCCGACGAATCGCCCGGCGTTATCGAGCGGAGTCGTGACGCCGCCGACGGCCGTCACGCTGGCATCGGACGCCGGATACTCGAGGCAATTCGCACTTGCGGAACCAACCCCGAACGCAGCGCAGCCTTGAGCGCCGGAATCCCCGGAGCTCACGAACGTCGCGATACCTTCGGCTGCGAGGGCGGCAAACTCCGTGGGTCCGAACCCGCTGCTGGTGTAGGCGTTGTTCGCATCCAGAAAGTACTGCGTGTTCGCCAGTTCAGCGCCGCCGAAACTGAGCGACAGGACATCCGCGGTGTTATCCATGATCGCCTGTTGGATTTCATCGTCGGTTTCGTCGATCCCGATCTGGGGGCCGAGGGAACTCGACGGAACATACGCGAGGTAGAACAACACGTTTGCATCGTAACCGAGCGACGCCGCCTGCTCGGTGTCGATTTGCGCTTCGGCGTCCTCGGGATTGCAACCCGGCAGAGGCCCAGCGCACGGTCCGGTGACGGGCGGCGGCGTCGCGGTCGGAGAGCCCATCGCTAGCCCGCCCTGGACGATTGCGCCCGCGGCGGCGCTGGCCGCGATTTGCGTGATCGTCGCGGTCCCTTGGACGCCGTAGTCGCGCTTGAATGTAGCGTAATCATTTTGGTCGATTGGGCCGGTGCCGATGATGCCGATCGAGATCCCATCGCCGCGAAAGCCGGCATTGTACGCGCCGTTGAAGTCAAAGGCTGCCGCGATCTGTTGCGGGACATAGCCCGAGGCCTGGTTCTGACCCGCGCCGGACGGCGCGGTAACGTGAACCAGCGCGCGTTGCTTCATGGCAGCGGCCGATACGAGGTTGGCTACGGCGACGACGGGCAGCGCTATGCCGAACGACGGCTTTTCCTTGGGCCCGTAGACGACGCCTTGGGCCGTCGCGTAGCTGACAAAGTGCGTGTGGAACGCACTTTCCATCGCGCTCTGCGGCCCCGATACCGCCAGGGAAAGCCTTTGGGTCCAACCGCCGACGCTTAGCCCGAACCCGCGGAAGTAGGCCGCCGTCTTCGCATAGTCGGCCGCCGTCGCCCCATATTGGTCGGCTATTTGCGCGGGGGTAAGAAAGTGACGATACGCCCCCGATTTCGGCGTGCTGACGGCGCGTGCGTACTGCGCGAGTCCGGCGCCGTCGCGCAAATTCAGCGCGACATCGACTTTGATTGTTCCGAGGTTTGCCGGTGTACTCGACGTGCGGCCCGCGAGCAGTTTGGCGCCATAGGCAAAGGACGACACGCTGTTCGGCACGGTCGGGCTGGTTGGCGCCACGTTGTTGGCACCCGAGGAGGGAATCGATGTGCCGTTACCACCCCCGCATGCACTGAGCGATCCGATGAGAACGAGCGAAAGCGTGCGCAGACTCCGGCGCATAGTTAGTGGACCCCTTGCAGGCGACGAAGCGACGTCGCCATTCGAACGGCTTGGGTGATTTTCGTCTGACGAACGGCATGCCGGAAGCGCTCGCGGCTCACGACGGCCGCCAGATGCGTGAGCGATAGCGTCGACCGTTTGTTGGATGCGGTCGAGACCGGCTGGCCGCTGATCGTACCGCCGGTGATCGACAGCACCTCGGTGACCGTGGAAGAAAGAATCGGCGTCGCTCCAGTGCTCAAGGTGATGAAGCTCGGCTCTTGCCCCGTGTAGTCGTAGAACGTCTGAGTCGTGTCGGCAAAGACCGAACATACCGTGCCGACGCCGGCGACGTCGTAGGCGGTGGTCGTCTGGTTCTCGAGATTGCCGTACACGACGTCAACGCTCGTGATCGTTTGCGTGACCATCGATGAAACGGTGCCGTACTTTGCCGGGACGTTGCAGCGCGAATCGTATGCGCTTGCCGGCGCGATCGTATCGGACTCGGTATATTGCACGAGCGGCGAGGACGGGTACCAAACGGCCGCATTCTCCGTCTTTTGCTCGCCGAGCTTCGCGGCGACGATGTTGATCGGGATCGTCGGAGCGAGCCCGCTCGTCGGCAGACCGACCGTCACTTGAACGGAACCGGCAAACGACGAGCCGATCGTGTAGGCGCCGCTGCCGTCGGTATTCTGAATCGCGGTGTTGGTCGAGCCGTCGGCATTCGTCGTCGTCTCTATATAGGCACCGGTGGGTGCGGTCGTGCGGCTTGTCGTGACGTTTTGTCCGCTCGAGCCGACGTTGACGCCGGGATCGGTTTCGGAATACGTTTGCGAGGCGTCGTTGGGCCCAAAGGCGCCGCTTATCTCGGGCTCGACGGCCAGCAAGCCGCTTGTCGGCGTATACTGCGTTTGGTACGTCGCGTTGTTCGAATCCGTCGCGGTTGATGCGAGCAGCCGGACCGCGGTCGACAATCCCGAGGTCTGATACGCGAGCGTCGAGGTGGTCTTCGTCGTCAGTGTCGAGAGCTCAAAGGCATCCGACTCGTTCTCCGTCAGCACCACTTGATTCGCGGAGTTCGCGCCGACGGCAACCGTCTGGGTCACGGCCGCCGACTGGGTCGAGGTGACCGGACTTGAAGAGATCGCATTGTTCGCGATACTGCTCGCAAACGTCCCGCCATACGAGAGCGAGTCGCCGGGCGTCGCCGGACGCGCGCTCAGCACCGTCACCGGCAGCGAGCCGGCGATCGCGGCGCTGCGGAGATCGGTTGCGCGAACGTGCCCCAAAAGGTTCGTAGCGGGTGACGCTGTCGACGCGGTCAGAATCCCGGAGGCGGCGTCGATCGTTCCGAGCGCGGGCGTATCGACGGAATAACTATAGGCTGAGGTCAGGAATGGAAAACCGTTCGCGTCAATCTCGCTCGCCGAATACTGCGCTTGTGATCCGCCGGCCAGGCCGCTGGGTCCCGAAACGGACAGTGTTACGGCCGGTGCGGCCGGCGCATTAGCGGACGCAACGCCGTAGAATGCGTAGAGGATGGAAGCCCCCGCGAGCGTTGCGCCGGCATAGGCGGGATTCTGCGCCTCACTGATGATGCCGTTTGATTCGCTCGCGGTGTCGATATCGCCGAAGCCGCTTTGGACTGAGCCGGCAAGACGCACGACGCTCCCGGCGGAGACGCTCGGCGCACCCGCAACGCGAAACGACACCGGCTTCGTGAGCGTGGCAGCACCGATTGTTATGCTCATGCCCGTGATGAACGTTGTGCCGGTGGGAAGTGCTTGCGTCTGACGCAGACGCGATTGGAAGAGGCGCGGCAGCGCTGCATTGTTGTAGACCGCTAGCGTGACGGTTGTCGATTGCGAAAGCGCGCCGGCCGGTACCGTGAGCGTAACGGTCTGTCCATTGAGTACCGTCGACACGACGCCGCCGGCCGCCGCCGTCATCACGCCGGAGACCGAAGCCGTTGCGGGCGGAGCGGGCGTGGCGACCGGCGTAGTCGCCGGGATGGCACCGCCCCCCGCCGCACCGTTCGATCCGCCTCCTCCACCGCCGCAGGAAACGAGGAACATGGCCGCGGCGGACGCAGCGGCAAGCCTGAAGTGCAAAGGGTGTCCTTATTTACGTGACGCGCGGCAGAGAAAAGCGGCCCGCGATCGCGTGGCGTCGTGCAGCTATGCCGTCGGGACAGATAGAAAGAAAAACCGCGCGCCCGCGTTCGATCGACGGCGCGGTCTACAAAACTGTCGGACCGGCTATTTTGTTAGCTTAGCTGAAACACGAAGAACGAAAACGAGTCCTTTGGTTCTGTTGCTTTCCCTTTTGCACCGGGTCGCGCGTGCGCAGACGATCGGGTTGTCGGGACTTTCGGGAGTGAGTGCGGTGCGGCGGTCGCGAGAAGGAAACCGCGCTGCGACCTGGCACGACCTTCGCGTATGGGTATGGCACCGCCGTCGGCCTGGGCTCACTCGATGAATGGGCCGAACGATGCCGCGTGAATCGGACGGTCGCGCAAGCGTATCGGCGTGCGGCATCCGGCTATGGAGTTGGCGAGCGGTTCTTCGTCGGGCCCGACGTGGCCTCGAACTACGCGTTGCTCGACGCCGGCTCGCCGAACGCGGCTGACGACGTCATCGCAGCCCTGCAGGAGCAGAACATCGAGTCGCGGCGGTTGTACGGCTGCGGGCTGCACCGCGAGCCGTATTTGCGCGACGTGCAGCACGAGCCGTTGCCGGTGACCGACCGCATCGCGCCCGCGATCCTCGGGCTTCCGATCTCCTGCGACATCGCGCCGACATCGCGCCGGCCGACATCGACCGAACGATCGCGACCGCATCGCGCGCTCTTGCGCGCCGCGACAGCGCCCCGGTATGACATGCCCGAATATTCAACCGACATCCCGGGCGCGAAAGCGATCGCCGTCGGATCCACCGCCGCTCATTGCACGCAGCGCGCGCCTTGCGCGTCCCAAACCGACTGTGCGGGCAAACGATTTGCGAAAGGGGATCGCGAGCAACAGATCGTTGATCTCATACGGCGGTACCCAGACCCCGTAGCGTTGCGCGACGTCACGGTTCGCGCGCTCGAACGTCGCTGCGAGCGCCAATGTTTCGCGCACGTCCAAGGGGGCGAAGCGCATGTCGAGCACTGACTCCCCACTCCCCAGAGCGCGCAGAACCCGCGGGAACGATAACGAACGATTGAATCGCTCGCGCGGAAAGGTAAATACGTCCAGCGCGGTTTGCGAATCGACCAAGAGTCGCGTGAAAGATCGAAGTAGGTCGTTGCTCGGTGCGGAGGGACGATAACGCCGCACGATAATCGCCTCTTTTCCGAACACCGCAGCGAAGCGGTCGAGCAGTACGTCGTAACGGTAGGGCGGTCCGACGATGTTATTCCAGAGGAACGATCCGTGCGCGGTTACTTCTCGAAGATACGTGACGAACGGCTTGCAGTTCCCGTTCTTGACGATCTCGGCATACATCGAAAGACAATACGAAACTTGCGGACGCAGGTAGACGACGACGATCGGCGTAAAGCCGGCTTTCGCGATCGCGTCCCGCACCGTTATGAGCGTATCGCGCGAGCGCGACGCGAGCGAGAAGTCTTCCGAACTCAAACAGGCCGTTGGTAACGCGCTCTCTCGCAGCTCGCGCACGACATCTTCGAGGCCGCCGCGTTGGGTCACGAAACCGCTATCTCCGAGCAACTGCTGCGTGAGATTGTGGTGGCCGGCCGCATCTTCGCTGCGACCGGCTTTGGGAATGATGACGCCGTGCGCTGCCAGAGCGACTTCATTGTCGCGCAGGAACGCTTGAATCGATGTCGTGCCCGTCTTGTGCGTCCCGACATGGATAATACAGCGCCGCGCATCTGCCGCGATCGGCGAGGTTTGGATAATAATACGATAAACCTCAACATGGCTGCGCTGCATTCAATCGTCTGCTACGCAGCGGCGTCCCTCGATCCGACGTGCGCCTTTCTGCGGTACACGACTTGGCCCAACGTCGTCGCTTTATCGAACGGAAGTTGCGTTTCCCGGAGATTCTGAGAGACGCTCAGCAAGGCTTAATGTCTTATTCATGCGATTCGCTATACCCATCGCGCAGGATGCCATCACGCGTTTATCAGCGGAACCACGGTTTTCCGCAGCTACTGTGATAGGGATTCTCCAGGACTTTCGACCTGGCCAGGCAGCTTTGCGCCATTTGTCTGAGTCCACGCCACATTGTATCTCGCCCACCGGCGACGTAAGGACCAGTGACATCGAGCCCACGGTCCGCGCCGCATCGGGCGTGCTCGCACGCCGCACAAGCGGCCTGTCAACGCCGCCGTCAACGCGCTCTGATGCGCGTATCCCGTGCCTCCGAACGGCCACGGAATATCGTATCCCGCTGGCTGGCGACAGCACGAACGACGACATCGAGCGCACGATCATCGCTCCATCGCGCGTGTCTGCACTCCGCTCAAGCGGCGCATTCACGCTGCGGTCAGCGTGGGGTGACTCGCAGGCATCGCCCGCCTTATTTTGCACCCCGGATTAACCAATCGCAGCGGCACAGTCCTAATTGTAAATACGCCCTCGGTAAGTTAACGCTCCAGGTTAGAGCGACCAAACGAAGTTATGGCATGTCAACTTCTTGACGAAATCCTAGAAAATGTGGGAGAGTCATTTGGCGGGGTGATAACTATGACTAAACGATCTCTCGTCGTGGGAATAGACGCATATGAAGCACCCAATGCTCTGCCCAGTTGTGTTGCAGATGCACAAGGCTTCGCCGCTCTTTTGCAGACGCGTTATGCCTTCGACGATGTCACGGTTCTACTGGACAAGGACGCGACCAAGGCAGAGATCGTCGCTGCGCTAACGGCACTCGTCGGCGATGTGGCGACAACGGATCGCATCGTGTTTTATTATTCCGGACACGGCTACTCGTTCCAGAAAGACGACGCGACGCTCGAAGCGCTCGTTGCGCAAGATGCGCAGTTTCTCGATAGCCGCGAACTCAAAGCCCTCGTCGCGGGCGTTCCGCCCGGAACGTTTACGGTGGTCTTGGATTCGTGCTTTTCCGGCGGCATGGAGAAGCTGTTTCTGGTTCCCGGGAAAGGCGTTGCGACAGCGAAAGTCAAGCGCTGGATACCGTCGAGCTCCAGGGGGCTCGAAGCCGACCTTGCGCCGGTCGGCGTGACTCGCTATGAGGCCTTCGGTTTTTCGAGCCACCCCTCGAGCGCGAGCCTCGCGCGAGTCTTTGGCGAACCGACGAATAAGGCGTTTAGCATCGTCGCCCCACCGCGCTCGGACGCCGGCGGCGACGACCGGCCATTTCTCTTGGTTTCGGCCTGCAAACCCGACGAAACGGCAGCCGCGAGCGTCGAAGGCCGGACGGCCGGCCGGTCCGCGTTTACGTTTTGCCTGCTCGACCGCATTGACCGTTCGACGGCGCCGTTATCAGCCGTCGACCTGCTCGCCGGAGTCGGCCAACAGTTGCACGACCTCGCGCTCCGTCAAACGCCGGTTTTAAAGGAGCCGGCAGATCCGCCGCGGCTCGGCGCCAAAGCGTTCCCGACCTTAGGCGACGATGCCGCGGCTTCCGAACGGGATGCCGTCAGCACCGAGCCGGTCGGTCAGGTTCCCGCGCCGATTCAGAGCAATGCGCAGCACGCGCCCGACCACCTCAGTCTCTTAGTTGCCCAAACAATCTCAGATGGGATAAGGAGTGGGACCATGGTGCTTCTTCAAAACAATGTCACAAGTGAACTTGCCGCCGCCGCCGGCGATGTCGTAGCGTCCGGCGGAAGCTCTAGTTCGGGCTTGATCGGCCCGTTGGGCGACCCCGGCCTGATCGCTCAGGTAACGCCGATCGTCATCGCGGCGCTTAAGACGATCACAAGCCAGACGGACGCCCAGAAGGCGTATCAATCGCGATCCAACGGCAACGGCCAGACGACGCCGTTGAGTTCGCGCGGGAAGCTCGCCGCGGCAATTACGCCGATTGTCTCCGCGACCTTAGTGACGTATCAGCCGCAGCAGCAGAGTCTGGCCAAAGGATACAGCCAGCCGCAAGCAGCCGATAAGACGTGGCTCACGAGCATCGTGAATATTATCGCCGATGTGGCTCCCGTCATCATCGACGCGCTCAAAACGTATCAGCCGCCGCCCGGTACGCAAAAGAGCTTCGCGCTCACGAACATTCAGACGGCGGCACAGAAGGGCTTCTTCGACGATCTCACCCGCGTCGTCGCAACGGCGCTGCCGGCGGTCATCGACGCGCTCAAGGAATATCAGCCGCCGCCCTCAGCGACCAAAGGCCTATTCGACGACGTGCTCACCGATGTTGCGGCAGCCGCGAGAATAGCGGCACCGATCGTGCTCGCCGCGCTCTAGTCTAGGAGTGTGTCGGGTTTACCCGACACGCGACGACGGGCGGCTTGCGGCGAAGCCGCAAACGCGAAGGGTCGACGAAGTCGACCCACATAGCAAAGCAAGGCCGCGCGTTTGCCGATGACGTGCGGCCTTTTGAATTCGAATGTCCGCGGACGCGGGCGGGAGAAGAACAACCTGCCTGCCGAACGTAAGCTGATATGAACGTCTTCGTCACGGGCGCGGCTGGGTTTCTCGGATCCCACCTTGTCGACCGTCTTCTCGCCGACGGAGACCGTGTCGTCGGCATCGACAATTACGTCACCGGCTCGCGCGCGAATCTCGCGCACATCCGGGGCTCCCAGCCGTTCACCTTCATCCAAGCCGACGTTTCGCAACCTTGGACCTGGGCCGCCTCAAGCGAGAACCCCGATCTCATCATGCACTTCGCATCGCCGGCGAGTCCGGTCGATTACGGACGCGAACCGCTCGCTACGCTCGCCGTCAACGCACTGGGCATCATGCATGCCGTCGCGCTGGCGGATAAGACGAAGGCGCGGGTCCTCTTTGCTTCGACCTCGGAAACGTACGGCGACCCGCTCGAGCATCCGCAGCGTGAAAGCTATTGGGGTAACGTCAATCCGGTCGGCGTGCGCGCGTGTTACGACGAAGCCAAACGATACGGTGAAGCGTACCTCACCTCGGCGGTCCGCAAACTCGGCATCGACGGGCGCATCGTCCGAATCTTCAACACGTACGGGCCGCGCATGCAGCCCGGTGATGGCCGAGTCATTCCCAACTTTTGCCTCTCGGCACTGCAGGGACGCCCCTTGACCGTCTACGGCGACGGACGTCAAACGCGCAGCTTCTGCTATGTTGACGATCTCATCGACGGCATCGTGCGGCTGGCTAGAGGCCCCGGACTCCAAGGCAAGCTCGTCAACATCGGCAACCCCATCGAGTTCACCATCGAAGAACTAGCGCGCATCGTCGCCGAGGTCGCCGACGTGCCGCTGCACATGGTACCACACGATCTGCCGCCCGACGATCCGACTCGCCGCAAGCCCGACATCACGCTGGCGCGCACGCTCTTAGGTTGGGAGCCCAACGTCGGCCTGCGCGAGGGATTGGTGTCGACGCTCGATTATTTCCGCGAACTCACGCCGGTCGCGTGATGCGGTTGAGCGCGCCTGTTGCCTAATACGGGTGAGCGCGCTACACCACCGCCTGGCTGAACACCGGCTCCTTCGAGCGCCCCACGCCGATATACCGCAGGCCCTCGGCGGTGACTTTCTCGGGGTCGAAGATGTTGCGGCCGTCGAACACCACGTTGCCGCGCATGAGCTTGCGCACCATGCGGAAGTCGATGTTCTTGTATTCGTTCCATTCGGTCGCCAGCAAGAGCAAGTCGCACTCGTTGAGCGCTTCGTACATCTGCGCGCAATACGTGATACCCGCGCCGACTTCGGCACGCGTCACTTCGATGGCGATCGGGTCATGCGCGAACACTTCGGCGCCGGAGCGCACGAAGGAATCGATGAGATGAATCGCCGGCGCTTCGCGGATGTCGTCGGTGTTGGGCTTGAACGCCAGTCCGAGTACGCCGATGGACTTACCGGCGACCGAGCCGCCGAGCGCGGATTCGATCTTCGCGAAGGTGCGCTTGATTTGTTCGTGGTTGACTTGTTCGACCGCCCGCAAAATGGTCGCGTCGTAGTTGCGGCCGTTGGCGATTTTCTCGAGCGCGCGTACGTCTTTGGGAAAACACGAGCCGCCGTAACCGATACCGGGGTTCATGAATTGCGTGCCGATGCGGTGATCGAAGCCGATGCCCCGGCCGACCGATTTCACGTCGACGTCGACGAGCTCGCAGATGTTCGCGATCTCGTTCATGAAGGAAATCTTCGTCGCTAGGAACGCGTTGGCGGCGTACTTTATCATCTCGCTGGTGCGTACATCGGTAACGACGAACGGTGCATCGAGCGAGGCGTAGAGATCGCGCATCACCGCTTCGGCCTGCGGGCTGCTGGTGCCCACGACGATGCGGTCGGGCTGCATGAAATCGGATACCGCCGATCCCTCGCGCAGAAATTCGGGGTTGCTCACGACATCGACGGGATGCGCCTCGATGGAATTCTCGGCGATGATCGATGAGACCATTTCGCCGGTTTCCACCGGAACAGTCGATTTCGAGACGACGATCTTGGGCCCGTTGAGCGCCCGGCCGATCGTCGCGGCGACGGCGCGCACCGCGGACAAATCGGCGTTGCCGTCCTCGCCCATCGGCGTGCCGACCGCGATAAAAACGATTTCCGAGTCGCGAACGCCGGCCTCGACGTCACTTGAAAATTGCAGCCGCCCGGCGTGCTGGTTGCGCACGATCATCTCGAGCAGTTGCGGCTCGAAGAACGGCGCTTCGCCGCGCTTGAGCACCGCGATTTTCCGTGCGTCGTTGTCGAGGCAAATGACCGTATTGCCCAACTCGGCAAAACACGTCCCGGTTACTAAGCCGACGTAGCCCGTACCGATAATTGCAATACGTCTCATGAAAGTTCAAGTCTCCCCGAATGTATAAATACCACATCGACTACGAGCGGAACAGTACCCAACGTTCCCATCTCTGTACAAAGGAAGCGGCTTCTCAAGCACGCCCGAACGCCCACGAAACCTGATGTCACGGGCGCTCAAGCGGTTCGAGCATGCAACGTTCGAGCAATTACTTTACAAGCTCCGCGGACGCGCCGGCGCAGACGAGAGCGTCGTTAGGGTTCAAAATGAGTGAACGTCGTGCCGCGCCGGACTCATTTTGTGAGGTCGCAATCTCGCAATCTCGCAATCTCGCAATTCACCGGACTCGTTCGATTGCGACCGGCTAAAACGTCTTTACTTTGGCGAGACCCGAATCGCGAAAGATCGCTTCGACTTGCGCGAGGCTGTCCGGCTTGGCGAAGTAGGCCACGATACTGCGGCCGGCCCCGAGCGCTTCGACGTAGTTCTCGACTTCGGAGTCCGGGATTTCCAAATCGCCCAACCGGTCGCTGAGCGACTCGTGGCGGAAGTACGCGAGCCCCGGGCCACGGTCGCCGATGCCGGGAACGTGCCCGGCATTGTCACCCATGATGATCCTCGGGCCGCTTTGGCGGCGCGCGACGCCTTCGGTCGAGTCGTCACCGGAGATCACTTGGATCGGATCCAATGGCAGTCCGGCGTTCTTGAGCAATGTTTCAAGCGCTTTGATGTCGCCTGTTTGCAAGATGCCGGTGACGACGAGACCCAAGGGAAACCTCCGCGCAGAACGATCGGAATTTTCGAGTTCGCGGCCCTGCCAGGGGCGCCTTTAGCCGAATAGAGCGACGGGCGGCTCGGCCGAAGCCCGAACGCGAAGGACTGCGGCTTGCGGCGCAGCCGCAAACGCGAAGGGCTGCGGCTCGGGCGAAGCCCGAACGCGAAGGNNGGATTCGACGCAGTCGAATCCACCTAGGCCCGAAGGGTGAACGTCGGCGCGGGCGCGATCGCCGCCACGGAGCAGCTTTCGCGGCACGCCGCCAAGAGTCGGCCGAGCGCCGACATTGCGTAGACGTAGACGCAGCATCCGCTAATGCTCAGCAGCGCAATGGCAAGATTCATATTCAGCATATCGGTCTATCTCGCTGAAAACCGCCGCGAAGCCGGAGCATCATTGTGGAGACCGCGGCGGTAAAGGATTCGAGCGGCACTGGCGACCGCTCGCGTCGAATCTGCGACGAAAGACCGGACGTGCCCCATTGATCGAAGCGCTTTTTCGCAGACTGCGAAGTGTCCTGTAGAATTCTTGCGCGAGTCACCGGACCGGGCCGGCAGCGTCCGGCGGCTAAGCCGACGTTTTCATCGGCGGTCCGCCGATGGCGGAGCGGCCGGGCACCGGGGATCCCCAAAACGGACCGCCGCCCCCGCCGCCG
>PLAE01000237.1 GCA_003134035.1 Candidatus Velthaea versatilis | reverse complement strand
TCAGCACCCATGCCGGGCGCACCAAAGCGGGCACACGACCACCGATGGTCGTGCGCCCTAGTTGATTTCGCGCTACGTTATTACAGCTGCGGATTACTTCCCGTCGTCGTCAGCGTCGTAGTTTTTCGATGCCAGAGCGGCGGTAGTGGCCTTGGGCAGAGTGCCACGCCCGGTGATGCCGTACTCGAGGATCGCGTTGTAGTACTGCGGGTCAACGGTGGTCGGGTTTGGAGAAGTCCAATCCAGCAGTCGCCTTGGCCCACCAGGCTCCGTCGTGCAGTGGCTTGACTGATGCGGTTCGCACCGCCGCCGGGTTCTTGCAGGCCGGGACGAGATCAGGTGCGGCTTGTGTGCACAAAATTCCGGGGATGATCGGGTCGTAGGCCTTGATCGTGGGCACGGTGGTGAACGCATCCCAAATCGGCAGTGCGTTCGCGTCGTTGAAACCCAGATGCTGCACGCCGAGCAGATCTTCGACCGTGCGGAGCGCCGAGGTTGTGAAGTACGTCGAGTGAACGACCGCTTTGGACTTCGTCCAGGGCGAGATGATGTGGATGATCGAGCGGTGCGCTTCGACATGGTCCTGGCCGTCTTGCGGGTCGTCCTCGATCATGATGATCGCCGTCGACGACCAGTACTTCGAGTGCGAGACCGCTTCGACGAGCTTGCCGATCGCGTAGTCGTGGTCAGCCAACTCGAGCTGCGGCGTTGTTAGGCCCTCCTGTTTGGCAAAGGTCGAAGTCAGGCTGCCGGTGTGGTCGTGTGGGATCGTCATGGTTTCGAGCGCCGGGAAGTTGTTGTTCGCAACGAAATTATTGAATTCGCGCGTCCACTCTTCGATGCGGAAAATGTCCGGGTACGACTGGTCGAATGCGCGGTAGTAGCGATCCGTCACCGCCTGGATCGAGGGCGTGCTCGGTGCGGATTGAAGGTAGCTCGGGTACGGGTGGCGGACCTCCGTTGGGCCCAGCGCCGTGCCGTAGTACGATAAGTCGATCTGCCAACCGTAGTTGCGCACGGAGTTCGGGCCGTATTGGCGCAGGACGCTTTCCCAAATGTATCCGCCGCGGGTGCCGGCTCGCAGATCGTCAGCGCCTTCGGTAGCCGACGGGTCCTTGAAGCCAGGCAGAATCGTCGACTTGCCGGTCGGGTCGAGCACACCCGTGATGCGCGTGGTGAAAATCGACCCTGAGCCGGTGGGCAGCAGCCCCAGGTTCATGTTGCTGACGATGCCTTGCCAATCGTAGGTGAATCCCTTACCACCGTTGCCGTAGTCGACCGGCTGCGTTTTCTCGACATAGTCGTTCGTATGGCCCTGCATACACCAGTTCCAACCCACGCCGCTGGTCTCGCTCGAATCGTAGAAATTATCGAGCGTGACGTAGTTCGCCGCGAGCGCGTGCAAGTTGGGGGTGATCTTCTGGTTGAAGAACGTCAAGCGCGGGTCGCCGTTCGACCCGTTCCCCAAGTCGCCCAGAACCTGGTCGAACGTGCGGTTTTCGTTGACGATGTAGATGACGTGTTTGATGTTCTTTCGCAAGAACCCCATGATCCATGGTTCGCGGTTCTCGTTCTGGAAATTATTGTTCACGTCGACGATGTTGGTAAGATACGAAAGCGTCCCGAGATCCGGTGTCGGCAGGGAAACCAGGCCTGATTTCTCCAGCTCCCACGTGTACTCGTCGCGCACCGTCGGATTCGTTGAAGCGCCGTACACGGTGTTCCACGCATAGTAAAGGTTGCCGGTATTGGGACCGGCGGTCGACTTTTCGTTTACAATGAAAACGTGGCGACCGTCGTTGGAGACCGATACGGACGTCGGCAGCCAACCGGTCGGGATACGGCCGAGAACCGTTCTGCTGCGCAGATCGATAACGTCGACGGCGTTCCAGCCGCCGAGCGTCACGTACAGCCGCGTCCCGTAATTGCCGATCGCCAGCGAATTGGGCGTCGCGCCTTTATTTACGTCGCCCGGGTGGCCAACCGGGATGATGTCGACTACGCTATCGTAGAGCGTGTCGATGACCGCGACCGAATCGTCGTTGCCGCACGCGACGTAGAGATAGCGCTGACCGGCGTCAAGGACCATCTTGCTCGGACCCGAGGGCACCGGGATGACCTTGAACCCGGCGCCGCCGGTGAGCACCACGACTTGGTCGTCGCGCTGGCTCGTGACGTACGCTTTTTGATACGCACCCGTCGTCGGATCGCTTTTCACCGAAACCCAAAAGGGAAATTCGCCGATCGCCAGGGCCGGATTCATCGTCCCCGGCGGCGTGAAGACGATCTCTTGTTTGACGGCGCGCGACGTCGTGTCGATGATCGACGCCGAGGCGTTCAAGAAGTTCGCCGCTACGATCGTTTTGCCGTCGCGGCTGATATCGAACCCGGCAACCGCCGCCGACGTGGTAAGGAGCGAGCCAATCGGCGTCGCGCCAATCACCACTTTCCCGGCCGCCGTAGTCGACAGGATGCCGCCTTTATACGCCGTGGGAACCGGCAGCGTGTCGCCCGGATTGTGTCCCAAAATGATGAACGGCGCAAACGGCACGTAGTTGATCGACGGCGCCGATGCGTTCTTGTAGATCAGAATACGGTCGTCGATGCCGCCGGAAACGTAGAATTTGTTGCCGGCCGGATCCCACGCGATGCCGTTATAGGCGTCAGGTAAGAGGATACGCTGGCGCTTGATCGCGACACCGGTCGAGATGTCGTAGACGAAGACGAATTCGGTTTGGTTTTCTCCGTTGCTCAGACCGGCCGATTGCGTTGGCGTCGCAAGCCTACCCGTCAGCGGATCGATCGCCGGGAATAACAGCGGATTGGGCTGTGAGGGGAGCCCGTTATACGAATCGAGCGTCGCCAGCGACGGCGTCGGAATGGGGATTTGCCGGCTCAGCCCGGTGTTGAAGCCGCTGGTGAGGACCAGCAACGTCTTCCCATCCGGACTGATTGCCGACGACATGGCGCTGTCGGCATCGGCATTGCCGTCCGGGCGGAAGTCGGGATTCGCTAAACGCTGATACGAAGACCCCGGTGTTAAAGTCGGCGTAATGTATTGCCCGGTCGGCAGCAACGCGGTGCCGCCGTTGGGGTCGCCGCCAACCGAAAGCGGTCGCACTCCAGCGGCCGAAGCAATCGACGTGCTTGCGGCAAAAACCGCAAGAATAGCACCGACAATGAAATGTTGTGGCCGAATAAAAATCGCGCTCTCCCCTGCTGCGTTGAGTAGCTTCTCCGTCAGGGTATGGCGCGGATATTAAGATTCGGTTAGGAGTTTAGTGCACCAGAGCGCTGCCCGCGATCCGGTCGAGTTCATCCCACAAATCAGCTGAGAGCGGTTCGTGCAGTGCCGTCACGTTGCGGGCGACCTCCGCGGCACTGCGCATTCCGACGAGGATACCGGCGACGGCGCCGCCGCGAAGCGGAAACTGCAGCGCCGCCGCGGGCAGCGAAGCGCCGTGCGCTTCGCAGGCACGCGCCATCGCCCGCGCGCGGGCGAGCACATCGGGCGGCGCGGGAACGTAATTGAACGTCGCGTCAGCGCGCGGTTCGCGCTCGGCGAGAATGCCGCTGTTGAAGACGCCGCCCGCCACGATCGCGACATTGCGGGCCCGGCACAGCGGCAAGAACGACGCCGCCGCGCTGCGATCGAGCAGCGTGTAGCGCCCGGCCAGCAGCACTACGTCGAGATCGCAGGTCTCGACGAAGCGCGCGAGCATTTCCCACTGGTTCATGCCCGCGCCGATCGCCCCCAGCACGCCTTGCGCGCGCAACTCGTGCAGTGCCGGATACGCCTGACCCGCCGCGGTCGCGAAATCATCGTCGGGGTCGTGAATGTAGGCGATGTCGATGCGATCCAAACCCAGGCGGCTCAAGCTCGCGTCGAGCGACCGGCGCACCGCGTCGCCCGAAAAGTCGAAGAACGCGTCGTTGGGCAGCGCACCGATGAAGGGCGCCAGACCGCCGGCGCTGGGGCCGCCGCGGGCCGGTTCGAGCAGCCGCCCGACTTTGGTCGAGATGACGAACTCGGCGCGCGGTTTCGTCCGCAGAAATGCGCCGAACCGTTGTTCGGATAGCCCGAATCCGTAGAGCGGCGCCGTATCGAAATAGCGCACACCCGCATCCCACGCCGCCTCGAGCGCGGCGTGCGCTTCGGCTTCTGAAACGGCGCTGAACAGACCGCCCAGCGGTGCGCCGCCGAAGCCCATCGCCGTGATGCGCAGCGGCGCTTTCCCGTTGCGTGCGGCGGAGACGGCCGCGCGGTCCATCAGGACGCCGCCGTCGCGTGCGCGGTCGCGCCAACGAGCGGCGGCGAACTGACTTCGCGCCACGCGGGACCGCCCGGAAACGTATACGCGGCGATCGATTCGGCGTGCATCGCCGAACTAAACCCGGGCCCGAGCGGGACCTGGTAATGCGCCCGTTCGACGCGCACGGGGTCGACGAAGTGCTCGTGGAGATGGTCAACGAATTCGAGCACGCGGTTCTCCAGATTCGCGCCGATTGCGATGTAATCGAAGATTGCCAGATGTTGCACGAGCTCGCACAGCCCGACGCCGCCCGCATGCGGGCACACCGGAACGCCGAACTTCGCCGCGAGCAGCATCGTTGCGATCGTGTCGTTGACGCCACCCGAGCGAACCGCGTCGATTTGCGCGAAACCGATCGCTCGCGCTTGGAGCAACTGCTTGAACGTGACCCGGTTGGCTGCATGTTCGCCGGTTGCGACCTTGATCGGGGCGACGGCGTGCGCGATCGCCGCGTGCGCGAGCACGTCGTCGGGACTGGTCGGCTCCTCGACCCAAAACAAATCGAACTCCGCGAGCCGCCGGATCGCCGCGATCGCGCTGTCGCGGTCCCACGTTTGATTGGCGTCGACCATCAGCTTGGGGCCGGCTCCCATCTCGCTGCGCGCGATGCGGCAGCGCCGCACGTCGTCCTCGAGATCTTTGCCGACTTTGAGTTTGATGTGATCGAAGCCGTCGGCGAGCGCGCTGCGGACGCGCGCGCGAATCTTCTCGTCGTCGTAGCCGAGCCAACCCGCCGACGTCGTGTAGGCGGGAAAGCCCGTCGCGCGAATCTCGGTCTCGCGCTGCGCGCGCGTTCCCGCGTTGCGGCGCAGAATGTCGAGCGCCTCGTCGGGGGTGAGCGCGTCGCTGAGATAGCGGAAATCGACCAGCGCGACGATCGCTTCGGGCGATAGATCGGCAAGCAGCTTCCACAGCGGCAAGCCGGCGCGCTTCGCCGCCAGATCCCAAGCCGCGTTCACCACGGCGGCGACCGCCATCTGCATGACGCCCTTCTCCGGGCCAAGCCAGCGCAGTTGGCTATCGTGCGTGAGCAGCCCGAAGAAGCCGCCCATGTCGTCGCAGACTTCGGCGACGGTGCGGCCGACGACATACGGCGCGAGCGCCGCGATCCCGGCGACTTGGACGTCGTTGCCGCGCCCGATGGTGAAAGCGAACCCGTGGCCGGCGTGACCCGCCGGATCGTCGGTTCGCAGAATGACATACGCCGCCGAATAGTCCGGGTCCGGATTCATGGCGTCCGAACCGTCGCGCTCGCGTGACGTCGGGAACCGCACGTCGTACGTCTCAAATCCGGTGAATCGAACGCTCATCCGTCACCCTCCGTGCGGCGCCCTTGCCGCTCGTGGGGGTTGCATCCGGCTGCCATTGAGTCCTCGGTCCGCCGGGCGACGGCACGCGTGCGGCCCGGGAGTCGCGGCAAAGAACGAGGAACCGCTGGCGGAGAACCTGAATCGCACCCGGTCGCGGGGACATAGCTCAGCTGGTAGAGCATCTGCATGGCATGCAGAGGGTCAGGAGTTCGAGTCTCCTTGTCTCCAAGTTCACAAAAGCCCGTGGTTATGGGCTTTTTTCTTTCCCGCCGGGCATTTCGGCCGCCGCCCAGCGCGGCAGTACTGCCTAGACCCGCGGCCGCGGGGGAGCGACCCGTGCACCCGAGCTGCACCGCAGATTACACAGCAGCTCACATCGCTTGTGCCGACACTCCGTCCTATGCACGCCCTTGGCCGGTCGAGGGGCGGCATTGCGACCGCCCCCGACGGGACGTGCCCGGCATTCAACGCTCTCGTCGCATGTCCGATCGCAGCCGTAGCCCTGGCGATACGGGTATTTCCAGTTCTCGACCGGCCGACGACAATCACCGATAATAGTGGTCGTCGCCGGCAACGGTTGGCATTTGAACCTTAGCTACCTACCCCGCCCTTACGCGTCGCGCGAGAACCCGTGCTGCCTCCCAGAGGCCGCCAGACTTTGCAAGGAAGTGCAATCGTGAAACGCATTCTCATCAGTTTTTTTGCCGTTTTCGTGGTTGTTTTCAAAATAGAAGTGGGGCAGCTGCCAGCACCGGCTGTCGCGCAGCAGGCGCTGGTCATCAGACCGCTGGCTGAAGTGAAAGTGGCGCAATTGCCCGCAGGGCCGCTCTTCTGGAGGCTGGAGAACTACCCGACGCTCGAACAAGCGCGGGGGGCGGCCGGTCCGACCGGATTAGTCGTGCAGTCGGGCGGCAAAGTTTGGCTCATCACGCTCGCTCCCGCGGGCGGGGTTTCACCGGGCGGCACCAAGGTCGCAGAAGTTGGACCGCTCCCCGAAATAGTCGCAGCACACTATCTCCTGCGCATCAATGAGGCGACCGGTCCGCCCGGCAGCATCACCGCGGTGCACACGCATCCCGGATCCGAAGCCTTCTATGTCCTCGCCGGGGAGTCGACCAGCCAAACTCCGGACGGTGTGATCCGTGTCGAAGTCGGCCACGGCGAAACGGGCCGGCCCTCGGGTACACCGATGCAAGTATCGAGCAGCGGTTCGACCGACCTGCTCTCGCTGGTGATGTTTGTTGTGGACGCCGACAAACCGTTTTCATCTCCAGCGACCTTCCCGTAGTTGCGTCGTCGAGGAACGCCGACGCAGATAACCTCCGTTCCCCACACCGATAGCCAACGGCGTGACTGAAGCCGTCGAAGCCGGGATAGCCCGCGGGGGTTCGCGTCCGGGGTCCGACGACGAGCGCGGCGTCCTCACCGCCATACACGTCGCTCATGGTCCTCAAGTCGGCCCCGCGATCAATTCTCCTCGCACGTTCAATCGCGATTCTCCAAATGCAGCATAGGCCGGCTGACAAGTGATCCGCGTGACGCGATTATTCGGGATTCCGCCCGGCATTCCTCAGCATCACGACGAACGTTCAAAAATTAAGTTGGTTGCAGGCAAATGAGACGGTCGCGAATTGATGTCCCAAAAGAGTCTCACCGGCGCGGTTCCAGCGGGCTCCTTAGCTCAAATCGACTACGATAGGATCCATGCAAACAACAAGCACGAAGTCGGCTTCCTGGAACAGCCGACTTTCCCAGCGGGACCATTCCTCGGACGAAGAGCCAACGACGGACCGGTCGATAGTCGCATCGAAGCCCTCGTTACGGAGCCGATTGCACGTCACTGTAGCTGTTGAAGACCTTCGGATGGTCAGCGGTGGTCGCGAACATCTGGGCGGGGTAGTTTTGAGGCCGCCGAGAGGCGCTCCACGCCTTCGCTGACTAATTCCCCCTGAACATCGGCCACGAAGTCCTTTTGAGACCGCTTCCATGCTAGGGAATGCCGCGATGCTCCGATTCGTCCACGGTACCGTCAAGATTGAACTCCCTGGTTTCGGAGGCATCGAAGGGTCTTGGGAACCGGATGACCGGGAACGCAACGCGGCTTGGGAGCTCTACGTGGAACTCGTCACACGGATCGCAGTCGTCGAGCTCAAGCCCGCCGAAGGTTCGCTGCGTGAGGCACTCTCGTCGCTCTACTCGCTTTTCGCTACGACGCGGGAAATTTTGCGCAAGTACGGACCGGAGGTCGCGCGACCCCATGGGGCCTCCGATGTATCTTTTGGCTATATCGCGATAACCGTACTGAACTACGTTCTGCGCCCCGTTCTCGCCAAGTGGCACCCCCTGCTGCTCGACTACGAGAACACGCGCGAGTCAAACGTTTCCTCCGTCGAGCACGAAGACCACTGGGCGAGAACCGACGACTTGCGCCGAACACTCGATGATATCCGGGCGCAGATGGTCAGTTATGCGAATCTCCTCGCTGAAGCCGCTAACGTACCGGCGCTGCATGCGGTTAAGGCGTAGCTATGATTCGGAAGCTACGATTTTTTTCTCGCACACACAATCGTAGATACAGCGGTAACTCTACGACGCCCTGGCATATTTATTTCCGAAGGCGTATCGATACCGCTAACGTCGTTGTCGCACTCCTCTCCCTGCTCGATAGCCTTGAAAGTGTGCCGCTGTGAACGCATCCGCGTTCGCGCTAACAGAGGCATGTCGTACCCAACACGCTCAAAGGTGTGGGATTGGCAGAGCGGCCAGGAGCTGCACACAATCGACGCTCATGCCTGCTCGGTCAACGTCGTGGCGGTGACCTCGGACGGCCAGTGTGCGGTGTCCGTTCCAATGATTACACTCTCGAGCTGGCATTGGCGACCCTGGGGCGCAGTGCTCATGCTGCCGCACCGCAGCTAATATCCGAGAGTGTTTCCACCTACGAACGGAGTGACGAGCAACTCCTCCCCGAACAGCACCGCCGGCTGCCGCCCCAAAAGAGCGCTTTACAATTTATGCTCCGATTAGCTCACGGCATAATCAAGATCGAACTACCGGTTTCTTGCCGGAAACACTGATCCTGGCGCGCTGGCAGGCACGGACAGCCGGTGGTTATCGGGCAAAGGAAAACCCCCGGTTTCCCAGGGGCAATTCAGTCGGACGTTGATCGGCGGCGGGCGTGTTGTTCAGAAAGTGAAAAGATGCTGTACCGCATTCTTGATTAGTTCGCCAATGATGACGAAGGCGGTGAGTGACAAGCCGCTGATTCCAAGCATGTTCATGTGACGTTCGCCTTTCGGTATTGAGGGTGCATGGGGTTCTCTGATGTTATACGGCAATGCTACAAGCCGCCTGAACCGCGAACGTTAAGCACACGGCAAACCCGTGTAAAGAGAAAAACCGGGGCGCGGCTTTAAATATCGCTGAAAGCGGCCTGAACGGTTGAAAAGAAAAAGCGCACGCGATACGGATGCCGCTTTGATTCTCGCCTGGTTCTTCACGAACTTGGGAGCTGCACGGACTGCCTGCGTACGCATGCACGATCGCGGGTAAGTCGCGTCGGCCGCGGAGACCGGCGAGTCCGTCCAAAGATGCTAATCCGTCGAATCGAAAACCGCCGGACCTCCCTTTCGCCGGGCACTGCGCCCATCATCAAGCGCATGAGCTCTTCGTTGAGGTCGCGAAATCGCGAGGTTTTCATTCCGCCGGCTCGAAGGGCGGGGGCGTGGGTGGGACCTTGATTTCCCGGCTCCCGTTCCTGTTCGCTGCAGCCTTCATGGCAGCCGGATTTGGCGACCCCTTCGTCGAGTCGGTGGCGAATACCGGCATATTCGGCGGCCACTATGCGGATAGCAACCACCTCGGGGTCGCGCCGACGTTGTTCGTCGGCGCGAGCTTCGTCCTCGAACTGCTGGCGCTTCGCTTCTTTGAGATTTGGCGCCGCTCGAAGAACCCGTCACGCAGTTCGTTTATCGATATCGCAAGAGACATTGGCACGTGCTCGATAGCGCGCGATTTTCCGGTGATTTTCGTTCTGCAGATGCTCACGCTTTTCGCATTGGAAAGTGCTGAACAACTTCTCTCGGGCGGGAAATTGCTCGGCGGCATGGCGTGGCTCGGTGGTCCAATCTTGTTCAGTTTGTGCGCGCACGCGATCATTGGCGGGTTGTGCACCTTTGCACTGGGTGCGTGCATGCGCACGATCATCCGAACCTTTGCCTCGCTCGTTGAGACCGCCGTTCGTTTTATTTGGCTCGCGATCGTTCGCGCGAGCGGTGGTCCATTGCGGCTCGATCGCCGCGCAAGATTATGCGCCCGCGCGCAGGCACCGCACGTCCGAGAAATCGGCGGTCGCGCGCCGCCGCTCCTTCCGACGCTAATCCGAAGCTACATCAGCTAACCGCGTTGTAAAGCGCGCGTTTTGTGCGCTTTCGAAGGAGCCTTCATGAACTCAACGCTACGGGCAGTGGTGCTATTTGCTCTTCTGTTTTCTTTGGTTGCCGGCTTCGCCGCCCGCATTTTGCCGGCCGGCGCCGCCGAGGCAACGACCGGCTTTATCGTCGGAACGGTTATCGCAACGAGCGGTGCTCCGATTGCAAACGCCGCGGTAACAGCAGCCTCGCCGTCGGGACGCTACTCGGTCGTCACCGATTCTCGAGGTCGCTTCCTGATCCTCGGCGTCGTCCCTGACACGTATATCATCTCCGCGGAGGCCGCCGGCTACCAAGCATCAACCCAAAACGATGTCCGCGTTCTTAGCGGGCAACAGCAAAAAACGACAATCAGCCTCCAGAGCACGCTGCGGACAATCGGGGCCGTGCGGGCCACGAGCCCATCTTTTGCGGTTGGCTCCGCGAGTGACTCGTTCTCGATCAGCGGTGCTGCGGCGCGTGCGCAGTCCCCGACGACCTCGTCCTCCGGACTCTCGAGTTACGCCCAAGGCACGGTGCAGGGAGCGATCGCCGGCGTGCCGGGCGTGATCCTCGATCCTTTCGCGAACGTGATCTTGCGTGGCGGTCGGGTCAGCGATGCCGTCTTTGACTACGATTCGGTGCCCGTTCCGCAGGGTCTGATCGCCGAACCCGGCGGCAACGTCGACGGCGCTCAACTTCCCACAACCGGCATCGCGTCGACGAACGTGGTCCTCGCCGGCTATTCCAACGAGAGTGACAATGGGCTAGGCGGAGTCGTGAACCAGATCCCGGCAGTCGGCACGTATCCCGGGAGCACCAACGTCGAGTTGGCCGACGGCCTCGGCACGAAGTTTCAGTTGAGTGCCATCGAAATTCTCGGCGCGACGCCCGATCTCAAGTGGCGCTACGCACTAGCCAGCACGTTCGGCAACGAGTACCTCAAGTACGGTTTGGGGAACGCATTCTATGCCCCCGAAGCCGGGACGTACGGTCTGGCGCTCCAATCGCGTGGCGAATACTCGATCGAATCGAACGTCCACTACGCGGCGACGCCGAAAGATGATCTTTCGGTACTCGCACTCGTCGGCCAGGCGGAATACAATCAGTATGACTCGCCGTTCGCGGGCGAAACGATCGGCGCGTTGGATGGCACGACGGCGGGCGGCGCGCCGGTGACCTATCCCGGCGAGACCAATCCCAACGCTCCGGTCAACTTCGCCTCCGGCTTGCGTGGCTATTACGATGTCATCAAGGGCCAATGGCAGCATACCGGATCGAATATCTTTACGCGCGTTCAAGTCTATCAATCCCAATACGGCTCGTCGTCCGGCGGCCCGTTCTGGGACGAAAACGGCTTCCCGAACGGCACGTTTTCGCTGTTCCAGCGAAGCGCGTTGCGTGAAAATGGGCTGAATTTCGACAACGAAGCCGTGTACGGCATCCACCAGATCCGCTTCGGCGCCGAATACCGAACCAACACATCGCATCTCGATCAGGTCGTTCCAACTGCGGGCGAGTTCATCACGTCTAATCCGACGATCAACTCCTATCTCGCGTATCTGGGCGATACGTGGTCGATTGGCGATCGGCTCGAAATCTCCGGAACGGCGCGCGCGACCCACGCACACATCAAGCCAAGCGTCGGCTTCGCGTACGACACCGGGGCCATCGATCCTCATCTCGGCGCCTCGTATCGATTGGGGTCGCACTATGCGCTCCGAGCAAACTTCGACCACATTAACGTCGCGCCGGCGCCGCTCGAAGCCGATCGCGTCGACTCGACCAACGTCGACGCAAACGGCAATCAGGCGCCATTCGTGCCGCTCGCCCCGGAAAGCGCCAACGATCTGACCTACACCTTCGAAGGTGGCGGCCGCACCCAGTTTCGCCTCACGTATTATCAGAAGTACGAACAGAACCTCATCGACGTGCTGCCGTACAATTTCAAGTCGGCCACCAGCTCAGGTCTCAACCCCGGCGGCGTCGGCGTACCGACGAACATCGGCAATCTGCGCGCGGGCGGAGCCGAACTCTATTTGAAGAACGGCGGCTTCTCACTCGACAGCAACTTCATTCGCGCCTACTCGTCGAGTGCATCGCAGTTCTCCTATAACGATCTCAATGCTCCCGCGATCGCGGCCGGTCATCTCTTTCCGGTGAGCTACGAACCGAATTTCACCTCGACGCTTGCGTATGAGTTCAACGAGCGCAAGAACGGTCTGCGGCTCACGCCGTCCCTCTCGTATCAATCCGGCTATCCATACGGCAACGGCAAGGAGGCGTGGATCTTCAGTCCGACGACCGGCAAGCCGATTCAAGTACCGAACGACAATTACGTCAACCCGGGCGCGAACTACTATTTTCTGGCCGATCCGTCGGAGCCGTTCAATGCCGCGACGAACCCCTACATCGGTAACCTCGGCACCAACGAAGGCAACGATCCGAACACGTTGCGATCGACTCCTCAACTTCTCGTCAACTTCCGCATCGAGAAAGATATTACAAAGCGGCTCACCGTGATCGTCGATGTCGCGAATCTGTTCAATACGGTCACACCGACGGCATATCAGGTGAATCCATATCTGATCGGTCCGCCCGGGTATAAGGGCGGCAATACGGCATATGCAAACTGCTATGGCCAGGTTGTCGCCGGCACCGTCCCGTGCGCTCCGGGACCGCCGGCGGGCACTACACCGTATACGCTGGGCAACGGCATTCCGACGAACGACGGTGTGACGCAATCGGCTCCCTGGAGCTACGGCACGGACGGCTACATTCCGCAGAGCTACCCGCTAGGACGGACCGTGCAGGTTCGAGTCCGCTACCGGCTCTGAAGCGTATCAGCCAGGCTCTCGTCCTAATGAGCCTATCTTTTTGGCGGCGATTCCCAGGTCTTGAGCATTCGTGCGTCGACCGAGCGTTGCTTAGTGCTCGTTGCCGTGTACTTCGGGTCCAGGGTCAGCGCGTACATATTGCCGGCGTTGTCCAAGACGAAGATCCAATCGCCGTCGATCGTGGGCGGCACGCGCAGCGGGGCCGCGGTGATGATGATTGGATTGCCGCCGTTGAGAACGGCACCGCTGGAGGCATCGAGCGCCCAAACCGCCCCGCCGCCGCCGCCGGGCGGCGCACAGCAGATCAGTGGTTTTCTCACGCTGCCCTGCGTCTTGCGCGCTGCGGAACTCGTCGTTGTTGCGCCGCAACCGTTGCCGGACGGAGTGCAGATCGTGCCGACGAAAACGACGCCGCCGGCGCTCACGGCGGGTACCGAACGCGCCTCACCCGGCGAGAGATCGGAGCCCGGCGCGTATGAATCGGGTCCAAAGGCGGTGTGCCAAGTGACCGACGGGTTCCCGCAGCCGGGGTTGATTGCGATCATACCGGGCGCATAGAGCGATCCGTTACTCGAGGGGACGTCCACGTAGAGCAGACCCGTGGCCGGCGAGTAGGCGGGATCGCCCAGAAAACCGTCCGCGTAGGTGCTGGGGGCGAGTTGATACTGCGCGATCGGCCCTTGTCCTATGCGCGCGGTGTCGTAGAGATAGACGGCGCCGGACTTTCCCTGCAGTGCGGCCATCGGGTCACAGCCCGCTCCGTTCGGTTGGAAAACCACCGGAGTTCCGTTCAGATCGAGATCCTGCGAATTACCACTATACTGACTGCTCGGAATCGGCTGATTGCTGGCTTCGAGCGTCGACAAATCGGCCGAGATCTTGGTGAACGCTTCCCCTAAACCGCTGTTCTCGGCCGGCGCGGCGACGAATGGCGCTACGACCGCGCCGTGTTCGGTGTTGCCGCTGTCCGTATTGCCGACACCGGTCAGGACGTTGCCGCCGAAGTCGAGCGAGACGCCGCCCCAACCCCATATCCCACCGCCGCCCCACGGCTGCGCACCGCCGCCACGGGTGTTCTGGGGATCCCAAACGGGGTAAAACGTATTGGCGAGTGACATCGCCGGCACGCTGACCGCGGCGACGCGTCCGATCCAGGATGAAATGTCGCAGGTCGCAGCGGTGCCGACGTAGGCCAGCCCGTTGCTGCCCAGCGTCACGGCGGTATGTGAGAAGTTGAGGGCGTTCCAGCCGGGCGCCGCCGGCGCGAAATTCACTTGACCCAATATCGCTCCGCTTGAACCGTCTAAGTGAAACAACGCATTAGTCGCGACCGCATCCGACGACGTTTTGCTGTTGCCGATAGCGTAAAGCGATTTCGACGCAGGGTCGTATGCGACCGTGCCGCCGACGCCGAAATAGATCGTGTTGCCGTTCTCGCACTGATAGGTTTCTTGGCCTAAGGGCGTCCTCCACAAGAGCGCACCCGTCGTTGCGTCGTAGCCATACACGTTTCCGGTCCCGCCGCCCACGAAGAGCACGCCGGCATGTCCGGGGAACTCGGTAGCCAGGATCGGCTGCGTCTGCGTATTGAAGTCGCCTCCCCCCAGGGCGGCCTGCCAAGCTAAATGCAGGCTGGCGATGGCCGTCGGCGTGATCGTTGTCGAATTGGGGTTGAAGACGTCGCGCTGATTGTCGTAACCGAACGTGACGTAATCGTTGAAGGCCGGTGCGGAGGCCGCTTGCGACGTGAGCGTCACGCTCGGCGCAACGATGGTGCCGGCCGAGGCGCCGATGACCGCTTGGGTACGCGCGACACCCGAATAATTCACGACCAGCGACACGACGTCAGTCGGACTGCTCAGGGTGAGTTTCGAGAGCGACGTTGCCCCCGAGGCGTCGCTGTCGGAGAGTGTGACCGGCGTTACGAACGGTGCGCTGCCGATGATCGAGGCGCCGCTCGCATCGTAGAAATTCACCGTCAGCCCAATCGGGAGCGGCGTACCCTCCGTCGGCGCGCTGGTTGCCAAACTCAAGCCCAGTGACGCGATCACGCCGCCGAGCGTGAGCGCAACGGTGTTGGCTTTGCCCGCAACGATCGTCGCCTGGGTTTGCCCTTGCGAGAGGACCGCGCCCGTCGCGTTGGTACTGGCATACAGCGTCTCAGCGAACGTGTCGCTGCCGACCGGCGCGTTGACGGTGGTAGTGCAGGTCCGCGCGCCGTCCGCTGCCGTCGTGCAGTTCGGAGACGTCACCGAAAGGTTCACCGTGACCGGCGTTCCGCCGTTGATGGCGATCGCCGCCGACTGGGTATTGTCTGAAACATACAGCGGGCGCCGCCGCGCCGCTGTGCTTGTGCTCGCTGCGGCCGGGATCGCGATTGAAACGACCACCCGCGACGAACTCGCCGGCGAAGCTGCCGCCGTCGGCCCGGTTCGCGGAACACTCGACCCCGCGGACCCGCCTCCGCCGCAAGCTGATAGTGCGGCAATGAAAATCAGCCCGAGCGTCAAACGTCGTAACATGTCTCTCATTATGCTCAGCAACACAACCTCAATCTTGGGTCTTCCGGCGCGGCCCATCGTGCAAAACGGTCCTATGCGCAGGGCATCATTGGACGCAACGCAGACGCAACGGCCGATTGCGACCGTTGTCCGAAGCGGCCGTTCGCGATACATCGCGCAGTCATATTGAAGAGCATCGATCTAGAACAATCGTACAGCGTATATGTTCGTGGTACGATGCCAACCTGATCGGCACTGCGCGAGTCACCGTCGGACGGTTCGGCCGGGCGATCCGCAACGATCGCGCACGACCTTTGCCTCTTGTTTCGTCAAGCGATCATCTTTAGTCAAGCGATCATCGTGTGACCAAGCGATCATCGCGTCGAAAGTTCGATCTGGTAGGACCGTGACGGCATGCCGCCGAGAAGACTCGGCAGTTGTTTTAGAGGATGCGCGGATGGAGGCGAAGGTCGTCGAGTTGGAGGAGCGGCGCGCCGCGCGGCTCCGCGATGCGCAAATCAAGGCGGAGCGGCTCTTCTGCGAAACAGTAGCGCGCGGGCTGATCCGTTCGGGCGTCAGCGAACGCGATCTGAATGATTCGATTTACGCGTTGGCCGAAGAGCTCTTTGGGATATCGAAGTACTGGCACAAAAGAATCGTCCGCACCGGCATCAATACGCTCGAACCTTACAAAAGAAATCCGCCAAATCTAACGATCGCCGCACAAGACATCTTGTTCCTGGATTTCGGGCCCGTCTTCGACCATTGGGAAGCCGACTTCGGCCGCACGTTCGTCATCGGTTCGGATCCACTGCGAAACAAAATGCGGAACGATGTCGAAGCGGCGTTCGCGCTGGGAAAACGCTTCTTCAACGAGTCTCCCAAGATCACGGCGCGCGAACTTTTTGAGCACGCTCGAATGCTGGCCGAACGTTACGGCTGGGAGTTCGGCGGACCGATAGCCGGACATCTGATCGGTCATTTTCCGCACGAGCGAATCGCGGGCGACAAAATCTCGCTGTATATCCACCCGGAGAACGATCTGCTCATGCGTTCACTCGACGCGAAGGGTCAGAAGCGCCATTGGATTTTGGAGATTCACTTCGTTGATCGCCGGCG
Source organism: Candidatus Velthaea versatilis (assembly GCA_003134035.1). Lineage (GTDB taxonomy): Bacteria > Vulcanimicrobiota > Vulcanimicrobiia > Vulcanimicrobiales > Vulcanimicrobiaceae > Velthaea > Velthaea versatilis. The sequence goes on along the minus strand of PLAE01000237.1, from coordinate 16,173 downwards.
TGGGATCGGTGGATTCTACGAGGAATTGCTCACGGTATGACTTCCAGCCTCACAAAAACGGCGAAAGGCAGGCCCACAGTCGTCCGGTCTTCGTCTTGCCGCGCCGGTTACGTGCGAAGGAAGCGTGATGAACGATCGTAAGCGTCCCGGTGGTATGGCAACGAAAGTTTCAGCGCGGCGTAAGCGGAAGCGCGGAGCGATAGAACCAGATTTTCGCGGCCTCGACGAGCACGATATAGGCGAATGCGATCGGAACGAGAAAACCAAAATACGTGAACGGCAGCGGCCCGAAACCGAAAAACACCGCAACCGGCGAAACGGGATGCCCACGCCGATCACGGTGACGGCAAGGGTCGTGGCGGCGAGCGCAACGCTCGAACGGCTCCGGAAGAACGGAACGCGCCGGGTGCGAATGGCAAAGACGATTAGCGTCTGCGTCACGAACGACTCGACAAAGTAGCCCGACCGGAAGAGCGTCGGTACGGCCCTCGATCGATTAGCTCGACGCGACCCGCGCTCATCTTTGGATATTGCCACTTTGGTGCCGCGCCGCCCATGAGAGCCCTCGGGACACCGGCGTCGCGGAACGTGCATGTCGACCTGCGCATCATTGCTACTCACACGAAAACGCGGCCGCAGCCCGGCTTCGCGGAGATGACGAGATCATGAGGAGCTCACGATTGCGTCATTCGCCGCGAGCTGTGAGCTTAACGGCTACAGAGAGCTTTCATCTCCGAATCTGCCAGATTGGCTCGCGCGGGTACTGCGAGAACCCTATTTTCTAACGCTAACGCAATGGCGGCCGCGCTGCTATCGTGGAATCCGGGGGTGTCGTCGGGCGTCAAGCGCGTCCACTGCCGACCAACACCTTTTCGTGGACCGTAATGGTCGGCGGCGCTTCGATCCGGCCGAAGCGAACGAGTTTTTTGTTGACGAACACTTGGATGCCCATGTCGCCGAGCTCGCGCCCGTAGCCCGAATCCTTGAGTCCGCCGAACGGCAACCCGGGGTCGGACCAGGCGATGTTGTTGACGAACATCATCCCGGTTTCAACGCGGCTGGCAACCGAAGCTCCGCGAGCTTCGTCCCGAGTGAACACCGAGCCGCCCAAACCGAAGTCGGAGTCGTTGGCCAGCGCGATTGCCGACGCTTCGTCGGGGACACGGAAGAACAGCGCGACCGGACCGAAGAATTCTTGGCGGAAAGCCGGATTCGATGGGTCGATATCGGCGAGGATCGTCGGCTGCATGAACGAGCCCGGACGATCGATCCGCTTGCCGCCGAGCAGGACTTTCGCGCCGTTTGCGACGGCCGCGTCGACTTGCGCGAGCAGCCCAACCACGGCGGATTCGCTCGAGAGCGGGCCGAGCGTCGTTTTCTCGTCCAGCGGATCACCCGGCTCGAATGCGGCGAGCGCGGCGCGGAATTTCGCGAGGAATGCGTCGGCGATCGAGTCGACGACGATGAAGCGCTTTGCCGCGCAGCAGGTTTGGCCGGCGTTGTACATCCGGCCCCACACCGCCCATTGCACGGCGAGATCGAGGTGCGCGTCCTCGAGCACGATGAACGCATCGCTCCCGCCCAGTTCCAGCGAGGAGATCTTGACGTTGTGGGCGGCGCGGGCGGCAATGCCGCGGCCGGCGTCGAAGCTGCCCGTGAAAGCGACGCCTTTGATGCGCTTATCATCGACGACTCGATCCGACTGCTCGTGCGTGACGAACAGATTCGTGTAAAGTCCGGCCGGCGCACCGGCCTGCGCCAAGACTTCTTCGAAAGCCAGCGCACACTGCGGGACGTTGCTCGAATGCTTGACCACGAGCGTATTGCCGGCCATCAGGTGCGGTCCGGCGACACGCGCTAACTGATAATACGGGAAATTCCAAGGCTCGACGCAGAGGATCACGCCCAGCGGGCTGCTTTCCACATGCGCGTGGCCGATCGTCGGATGTAATTTAAGGGGCGCGAGAAAGCGCTCGGCGTTCGTTGCATAGTACGCCAGGATCTGCGCACTGAATTCGACTTCGCCGCGCGCTTCGTCGATGCGTTTACCCATATCGATCGTTAACACGCGGGCGAGTTCGTCGGCCCGGTCATGCATAATGGCCGCTGCCCGGGCAACGATCTTCGCGCGATGCTTGTAGCTGGTCTGCCGCCACGCGCCATAGCATTCCGCCGCGGACGCGATCTTAGCCTCGAGTTCCGCATCGGTAACATCGGTAAACGTTTTTACTGTTTTTCCGTCGAACGGATTGATGCTCTGATAGGCCATGGGCGAACTTCTTTCAACGAGCGTGCGAGCGCAGGGACTTATCATATGCCGTCCGGAGCGACAGAGTTATCGTGAATACGCGGGATCGACTTCGCCGATCACTCGTTCCGCGCCGCTGTCGGCGCGCCGCTAAGCCGGCTCAGAATCCGGCCACCAACGAGATCCCACCGTCGCAAGCAACACGACGAGCAACGCGATCGCGCCGCCAAGCAACGTGTCGACGAACCGATTCCAGGCCGTTACATAGCTCGGCCTTCCCGCCGGGAGCAGGATGACGATCGAGGCGGCGACACAGGCGATATTCGTGATCGCCCGCAGCATCGGAATCGAGCGGCAGACGGCCGCCGTCAAGAACACCGCCAGCGTCACGCTGATTGCCGTTTCGTGCAGCAATCCAAAGACGGCGCCAAAAGAAACCCCGGCCGCGGTCCCAAGCAACTGGTCGCGCGCGATCACCAGCGAATCGGCAATTCGCGGCTTGAGCACGCTGACTGCTGAAAGGACGACCCACAAGCCGCCGATATCGACGTGCAGGCTGCGGGCGGTGAGGAGCGCGATGCCGGCGGAGAGCGCGAACAGGAACGCCGCTCGGATATGCGCGAGCTCTAGGCGAACGGCCCACGATCCTCGACGTCGTCCAAGTTATCATCTCCCAAGCTCGAATGTTGACCGGCCTGCGCTCAGCCCTTAGATGTTTTTTCGAATTGTTTGTTTGAGCGAATCGACTTGTGCGAGCGTTTCGTCGCGGACTTGCGCCAGGACAGACCCCGCGACGTCGACCGGCGAGAGCGGCTCACCGGCACGCCTAGCCACCTCGGCTCGTGCTTGCGCCCGATATGTTTTCTCGGCGGCAGCATCCTTCGCGTCATGCTTGATGACTGCGACGGTATCCGCTACCACGTTCGTCGCTAGACTCGTGATGTTCTGTAACGCGTCTTTGAGACCCATGGTTCGTTTGCACCTTTCCTTCGGTGATTTTCGCCTTGAGCGTAGCTCTTTTCGATGCGCCAAGCCATCGTTAAAATCATGGAACGCGTCACGAACGCAATGGAGTCCCTCAGCTATTCCCCGGATTTCACGATAGCAACGTTCACGCTTACCGGGTTAGACTTTGGAGCGTGTTCCGTTCGCGCGGCAGACCCGGCCGCGGACGAGAGCTCCCATTTGAGGAATCAGCGATGTTGCGACCTGGAGACCGAGTCCTAATCAACGGCACCGGCGAAGAAGCTTATGTCCACCAAGTGCACACGCATGAGGTCATCGTGCGAGTGATAAGGCCCGGCGGACACGACGTGCGCAGTTACGCGCACGAGAGCCTGCGGTTCACGCCGGCGCTGGAGACGGCATCATTGCTCTACGCTCGATGATGCGATCATAACGCCAAGGTGCTCTGGGGTTCGGTTCCCATCGAAAGCAGCCGATGGCGGTTTGGGCCTTGTGTAGCGCGGACCGGTCTCGCCGTCCCACGGGTGCAAAGCCATCGTGCCGCAGAAGGCGAGGAACGCGTGGCGGTCGATTCCGCGCCCCGATCCGCGCCGACACGTCGATAACAGCGCCACGCCCGCGAGCGACTAGGCGCAGATCAGCAAAGGGAGTCTCGTCGCGCGCAAATCGCCGAGTGCACCCGCGCCGATCGCCGCCTCCGGTACGGTAATCGGGCCATCGTAGCACCGCAGTACAGGCAAGACTATCGTGAAAAAACCCGTTAGCGTCCTTTCAAGAGGCTCGCCTGCGGGCCAGGCGGTATCGGCATCCCACCTATCAACGATACTGCTGAAATACGGGATAACGTAAGGTTATCCGTATGAACACACGCTCGCTAACCGTCGTTCGGGCTGCACTGCCATCACTTCTTCTGTCCTCTTTCCTTCTTGTGTCCCCCGCCGGCGCTGCCACGCCGGCAAGCCACGGCACGTTCTCCGGCGTCGTGAGTCGCGTTTCGGCCAAATCGATCAACGTGAGAGATTCCGCGTCACATCGGACGCTGAGCTTTCTTACTCGTCCCGACGGATGGGTACGGTGTTCTGTCTCCAAGCGGCAACAAAGCGCACCAGATGAGCGCGATAAGAGTCGGTTGGCATTCCAAGGTCGAGTACGACTTGAATAGCTCCGGCAAGCGACACGCCGATCTTATCGTTGTGTTGTGCTGCGCTAGCGCTTGCTTTCGCCGCAAAGTTCGAGATTGACACCGCTCGTCATGAGACCTTGCGTCGCCTTGCGCGTTGTAGCGGCATGTGCCTTAGCGGTGACGGCTTTCGGCCCCACCCCGGTACGGGCGCTCGACAACCCGCTAAGGGTCAACCTGCGCGGAGCGACAAGCCATCTTCAAGTGGCTGCGGCGACGATCTTCGGATCCGGTTCTAATGTTCTCGTCGACGTCACGCGCTACCGGGACGTTCTAAACGGCGCCGCGGTGACACTCAATACCGGGAGCTGCGGGAATCCCGGCAGCATCGCTTTTCAGCTATCTCCCTTTACGAAGGTCGGATCCATAACGGAGCTCCGGTCCTCCATCGCGGACGTGGCGGCGCACGCGCGCTCCATGATTATTTACCAAACCGCAAGTGTCAAGTCAGCGGCCTTCGCGTGCGGTAACGTGATCAACTAAAGAAAGCGCGACCTGGACCGGTTCGGCACCCGAGCCTCGAGCCTCGGGCTTCACGCCTCTTCCAGAGAAGTGAGGCGTTCGATCCGTTTGTCCGGCACGAACCACATTGCCGCGACGGCGACGTAGATCAGCGCGGAAAGAGTCGGCGCGAAGAACGCGATCGGAATCGACACGACGTAGCTCGCAACCGAAATCTTGCCCTTGCCGTCGCTGCCGATCGCTTGCGCGAGGCGAGAATCCTGGCCGTTGCATGCGACGATCGCCGTTTGCAGCAGGGCGTAGGCGATCGCCGCCATCATGAGCACGAAGCCGTAGGCGGCCGTCGGGACGACGGCGAGATGATTTTCGCCGGCCCAAGCGGTTGTCAGCGGAACGAGCGACAACCAGAATAGCAGATGAAGATTGGCCCACATGGTGCGGCCGTCGATCCGTTTGGTCGCGTTGAGCATGTGGTGATGGTTGTTCCAATAGATGCCGACGTNNTCGTGATGATGACGGCGATCACCCCGTCGCTGAATGCCTCGAGCCGGCCGGTTTCCATACGGCATCTCCTCCGCTCTCAAGACGGCGCGCGCCTGCGCTCCTAGGGCCGTGTAGGGTTTAACCGACNNGCGGCTTGCGGCGAAGCCGCAAACACCAAGGGTCGACGAAGTCGCCCCACTAGATCCGCTCGAAGATCCCGGCGATTCCCTGACCTCCGCCGATACACATCGTGATGAGTGCGTAGCGGCCGCCGGTTCGCGCGAGTTCGGCGATCGCCTTGACGGTAAGGATGCAGCCCGTGGCCGCGATCGGATGACCCAGCGCGATCGCGCCGCCGTTCGGATTGAGCTTGGCGGAATCGAAACCGAGTTCTTTGGCGACCGCGCAGGCTTGGGCCGCGAAGGCTTCGTTCGACTCGATGACGTCGATGTCGCTGACCTTCAGGTCAGCCTTCTGGAGCGCTTGCTTCACGGCGAGGACCGGGCCGATGCCCATGATCTTCGGATCGACCCCCGAGTGTCCGTACGACACCAGCCGCGCCAACGGGACCCGGCCCTCGCGCTTGGCGGCGGCGCGATCCATGAGGACGACGGCCGCGGCGGCATCGTTGATGCCCGACGCGTTGCCGGCCGTGACCGTCCCGTTCTTATCGAAGACGGTGCGCAGTTTTTGGAGCGACGCCAGCGACGTATCGCTGCGCACGTGCTCGTCGGTATCGAAAACGACCGTGCCTTTGCGGGTTTTGATCTCGACCGGCACGATCTGTTCTTTGAAATAACCGTTGGCGATCGCGTTCGCTGCCCGGCGATGGCTCTCGACCGCCAATTCATCCTGCGACTCGCGCGAGATGCCGAACTGCGCCGCGACGTTCTCCGCCGTCACGCCCATGTGAACCGTGTCGAACGGGTCCGTCAAAGCACCGACCATCATGTCGACCGTCGAGCCGTTTCCCATGCGCTGACCCCAGCGTTCATTCTGCAGAACGTATCCGCCGCGGCTCATCGATTCGGCGCCGCCCGCGACCGCGACATCGGTATCGCCCAGCAGAATCGACTGCGCCGCCGTCACGATCGCCTGCAGTCCACTGCCGCACAGCCGGTTGAGCGTGACCGCCGGCGTGTGCTGCGCAAGCCCGCCGTTGAGCGCCGCCACGCGGGAAAGATACATGTCCTTGGGTTCGGAATGGATGACGTTGCCGAACACGACGATCCCGACTTGGCCGGCATCGACGCCCGACCGCTTGACCGCTTCGCGCGTGACGATCGCCCCCAACTCCGTCGGCGGCACATCTTTAAGACTTCCGCCGTAGTCCCCGATCGCGGTTCGCGTACTGCCGACCACCACAACTTCACGCGCGTCACCCATTACCTAACTCCCCTCACGTCCGTACAAGATCGTCGCTCGTGCTGCACCCGCGACGCTTTCCATCGACGCTTTCCATCAAAGAAAACTCGAAGCAGCCTCAAACATGACTTGCGTACGCGTGGGAAGAATTGTCCTGCAGCAGACTGCAAGGCGCCTAGAACTTTTGTCTGCCTCCGACTCCCGTCGAATCGTGGTCCGCCGGTTCGTAGGCGACGTAGCGGCCGAGGCGCCCGTCGACGGCCGACAGAAACGTCAGATCGTCGCGCGCGGCAACGAGGCGCCGCGCACGGTTTGCGGCGTCTCGCGTTCTTCGCGTCACATCGCGCCGGGTCGCAAATCTTGTTCGCGCCCGGCAAGACGGCGCGCGCTCCGCGCGAAAGAAGCGCACGGTGGAACGCGAAACAGCACGCGCATTTCAGATTCGTTTTCGGCCGACGAATGACCAAGGGCACACCGCAGCCGTTGCGCCTCGCAGGCTGCGTTGGATGTTCGCGGTGCTGGCGATTCAAACGTTCCTTTGCGGCACGGTCTATGCCGCGCAGATCGTGGGCTCGGTCGGCGGTGAACATCGGCCGCTTCTCGCCGGCATCAATCTCGAGTCCCTCGCACTCCTGGGACTCAACGCGATCATCGCGGCGGGAGCCCTGTTCTCGATGTTCGGTCTGCCCCGCTTCCCGAAGCCCGGCCAGGAGGTCGACGTTCGGATCGACGTGACCGGCTTGTGGTTCGGGGGCGAAGCGCCACGCATCGTGCCGTGGCGAAGAGTCGCGATGATTCGCGATTCCGGTCCCGCGTTCGTCTTTCACTCCAGTCCGCTGGGGACCGATTTGCTCGTCGTCCCAAAGCGCGTGCTCGCCGACGGCGGCACCGCCCTCTGGACGTTCCTCGACCACCGGCTGGTCGGAAAGTACCGCCTGATCCGCTCGCCGAACGCGCCGCGCGTCATCTTTCCGCCGAAGGCCCCCTAAGGCTTTCCTGCCGGTACTGGGATATGATACGATGCGCCGCGCGGAGTACGCCGGGTCACCGCAGGCAAGCGTTGCCTGAGGAAAGTCCGGGCTTCACGGGGCAAGGTGCAGGATAACGTCCTGTCGGGGCGACTCGAAGGAAAGTGCCACAGAAACAAACCGCGTCGCTGCGGTCTCGGCCGCAGCGGCGTAAGGGTGAAATCGTGAGGTAAGAGCTCACGGCGGTCCGCGGAGACGCGGTCGCGGGTAAACCCCACCTGAAGCAAGATCGCTCGATGACCGCGTTCGCGCGGCGGCCGGCCCGGCCGAACGAGCAACATCGCACCGAGCCGTCCGGTAACGGGCGGCCCAGATGGATGGTGACCCCCGCGTTCGCGCGGGACAGAATCCGGCTTACAGGCGCGCTCCGCCTCGCTTGGCCCGTGCAACTGCGGGGATGGCTCGGGCGTCTTAGCGAATAATGCACCAGCCTCGTTCGCGCAGGCACGCACCGTACGGAGACAAACGTGGCCCATTTCGATAAGAATCTCACCGTGGAAAACGCCTTCAAGACGCATGCCGGCGCCCGTCGCGTGTTCGCCAAATTTCATTTGGGCGGCTGCTCGAATTGCTCGATCAGCGAAACGGAAACCATCGAGCAAGTCAGCGAAGGCTATGGGATTCCGCTCGACATGCTTATGGCGGAGCTCGAGAACCTCTTTGACCAGCCAGCCCTCGAAGTTGGCGACGCCGTGCGTTTGCCCGACGAGATCCGCTCGAAGATTCCGCAGCTGGCGAACGTGTCGGAGATCGGTCGCGTGACCGAGCTGACCGCCGGCGCGTATGTCGTCGAGTTCGGCGACGTACGGCTTCAGGGTTTGGCCGAAGACTTCATTAAAGTCGAGCCGTCGGCGACTCCCGCCTAAGAATCGACTTCGTCGATCCGTCGCGTTCGGGCTTCGCCCGAGCCACCCGTCGGCGTGTGTCGGGCAAACTCGATACAAGCCTAGAACGGAAATGTTCGTGCGGAGACGAGGGCGTCGCCGAGCGCGCGCAACTCTTTTTCTTAGATGTCGTCGAGCGGTTTGCGGTTTGCGAAGCCCTCGTCGGTGCCGTGCCAGTGCCCCAAAGTCGATTCACCGGCCTTCCAACAGAGATAGATCGGCCGGCCGTCACGTAGAGCCGGGAAGTCGAGCAGCCCCAAGTCGAGGTTTTTCACCACGCAGCCGTAGGCTTCGATACGGTTCATCAGCCGCACGATCTCGGCTTTGAGCTCGGTAAAACGCCGCGCCGAACGCCGATCCGACGGCCGTTCGAGGCGCCCGCCGCGCAACGCCGGATCGAACTCGAGCAATTTGATTGCCAGCTCGCGCCGTTTTAGCCACAGCTCTTCGACGATGGGTGCGAGCACCGGGATGAGGGCGTTGGCTTTTTCAGGCGAAAAGAGTTTCATAATGCGGCGTCTTGTCATCGTAACGGGGCTGTCGGGCGCAGGCAAGAGCCAGGCGTTGAAATCATTCGAAGATCTGGGGTTCGCATGCCTCGACAATCTGCCGCCGGTGCTTTCCCCGCAATTCGTCGCGCTCGTCAAGCGCGCGCAAATCGAGCTCGCGGCGATCGCGCTCGACGTGCGCACCCTGGGACCATTCGGCGATTCGATCGCCGCGATCGACGAGCTCTGGACCCAGGGTGAACGTCCGGAACTGCTGTTTCTGGACGCCGACGATGCCGCGCTCGTGCGCCGCTACAGTGAAACCCGGCGCCGGCATCCATTCGGCGAGCGGAGCTTACATCTTACCGACGCCATCGCCGCCGAGCGCGAAGCCCTTGCGCCGCTGCGCGACCGAGCGGATCACGTCTGGGATACGTCGCGCCTCACGCATGGGATGCTCAAAGAGCGAATCGAAGCGACCTTCACGAGCGGCGTCAAGACGATGCGGATCGCGATCATCGCGTTCGGCTTCAAGTACGGTGTGCCGCTGGATTGCGACCTGATGTTCGACGTGCGCTTTTTGCCCAATCCCAATTACGTGCCGGCCCTCAAACCGCTTACCGGGAACGACGCACCGGTCGCGGCGTTTCTCGAAGTCCTGCCGCAAACCGACGAGTTTCTCGGGCACCTGCTGCCGATGCTCGACTTCTTGCTGCCGCATTACCGGCATGAAGGCAAGTCGCAGCTCACAATCGGGATCGGCTGCACCGGCGGCCGTCATCGTTCCGTCTACCTCGCGCGGCGACTCGAAAAGCATCTGCGCGCGACGAACGAGGCTCCGGTCACGGTCGAAGAGCGGGACTCGCACCGGTGAAGCCGCTGCAGCGTTCGATCGATCTGATCCGCTGGCTTTTACCGGGCTTGGGCGTAAAGCGGTGGCTGATCGTCGCTCTCGCGGGCGTGATCTTGATCGTCAACGGCGTCTTTCGCTGGTTCACCGACGAAGGCTCGAACTTTCGCATCAACGAGTTCGTCGACAACGTCACGGCCGACTTCGTCAACCCCGGCTATCTCTCGTATATCTTCATCGCGCTGGGCGTCGTCCTCGTCGCGCTGGGCATCTGGCGCTGGCTCAACTCGATCGTCACCGCGCTGACGCCGTTCGGCAACGAACGGATGATCGACGCGCTCTATGCGACGCGGCTCAAGAGCGGTTACAAGATCGTTACCATCGGCGGCGGCACGGGACTCTCGACGCTGCTGCGCGGGCTTAAGCGCCATACGTCGAATTTAACCGCCGTCGTGACGGTGAGCGACGACGGCGGCAGCTCGGGCCGGCTGCAAAAGGAACTGGGCGTGTTGCCGCCCGGCGATATCCGCAACTGTCTGGTCGCGCTGGCCGACGACGAAGCCCTGGTGACCGACCTCTTTCGCTACCGGTTCTCCGAGGGCGAGGGTCTCACCGGACATTCATTCGGCAACCTGTTTCTCGCCGCGATGACCGGCATTACCGGAAACTTCGATCAAGCGATCAAGGTGTCCAGCCGGGTGCTCAACATCAAAGGCCGCGTTCTGCCGGCGACGCTCGCGACGGCGCGGTTGTGCGCGACCCTCGTGGACGGCACGGTCATCGAGGGCGAATCCAACATCTCACGCTCGACCAAAGCGATTGCCGACGTGTTCCTCGATCCGCCATACGCCGCGCCGCTGCAGGAAGTCATCGATGCGATTCGCGATGCCGACGCGATCGTGCTCGGACCCGGTTCGCTCTACACCTCGATCATGCCGAACCTGCTCGTCGACCGGGTCGCGCGCGAAGTCGAGACCGCCAGCGCCGTCAAAATCTACGTGTGCAACGTCATGACGCAGCCCGGCGAGACCGATTCGTTCACCGCCTCGGCGCACGTGCGAACGCTGCTCGAACGGGCCAACGCGCGCGTCTGCGACGTCGTCGTCGTCAACGACCAGCTGCCGCGCAAACTGCGAGACGCCTATGCCGAGGAAGGTCAGTTGCCGGTCGAAGCCGACACGGCCGCGGTCGAGAAGCTGGGCGTGCGCGTCGTGCGCGCGGCGGTCATCAGCGAAACGCAGAACGTGCGCCACGATTCGGACAAACTCGCCGCGGTCGTCATCGGCATCATCGATGAAGCCGTCGCGGCACGCGCCTCGTTCGTGCGCTTTCGCTCGGCGGCACCGGGGGCGGCGGCGACTTGACAGGGTTCGGCTGCGGCCGAACCCGTGGCGTTTGGGCTTCGCCCAAGCCGCTTTATCACAACACCGCGGCGCGGGCGAATCGCGCTGCGGCGGCGCGGATGAGTTCGGGCGCGCGTGCCATCGCGTCGGCCAGGGTCAGCGGACCGTCGGCGATCGGCAGACACAATACCCCACGCTCGGCCAAGTGCGACTCTGCCCGCACGTCGACGCTGCCGCCCAGCGCGACGACCGGAATGCCCAACGGCTGGGCCAGCGCGGCGATGCCGGCGACGACTTTGCCGCGCAGCGTCTGTTCGTCGATCCGGCCTTCGCCCGTGCAGCACAGCGTCGCGGTCGCCAGCGCCGCGGGAAGTCCGCGCTGCTCGGCGATAAGGCTGAAGCCCGGCGCGAGCACCGCCCCGGCGAACGTCGCCAAACCCCAGCCGAGGCCGCCGGCCGCGCCGGCACCCGGGAGCTGCCGCAGGTCCGGTCTTCCAGCGCTCACCGCGGCGTCGGCAAAGCGCGCGAGGACCGTGTCGAGAAACGCGACGTCGGCCGGCGACGCGCCTTTTTGTGGCCCGTAGACCGCGGCGGCGCCGGCCGGCCCGAGCAGCGGATTATCGACGTCGCAGGCGATCGAGATCGGCGTCGCGGCAAGCCGCGGATCGAGTTCGGAGATGTCGATCGCATCGAGCCGGTCCAGCGTTGCGGGCAGCGGCTCGAGTAGGCTGCCGTCGGCGGCGCGAAAGCGCGCTCCGAGCGCCGCGAGCGCGCCGGCACCGCCGTCGGTCGTCGCGCTGCCGCCGATCCCCAGCACGATCCGTTTCGCGCCGGCATCGAGCGCGTCGCGCACGTTGNNTCGCCGTCGCGCGCGTACGTCGCATCGATGGCGCCACCACCCGGGCCGCGCACCCGGACGGTGCGGGCAATCGCGCCGGTGCTTAGAAACGCCTCGACGGTGCCATCACCGCCGTCGGCCATCGGCACGAGAACATAGGCCGGTGCGTCGCCCCAAACGTCGCGCAGCCCCGCGACGATCGCCGCGGCGACGGTTGCGGCATCCGCGCTGCCCTTGAACTTATCGGGCGCGACGACGACTCGCGTCGCGTGCAGCGCACGTCTTATTTCTTTTTTAGCGCGATGTCGAGGGTGAGCGTTTCGCCTTTTTGGGGCGAGATGCTGTACTGCGGTTGGACGGCGGCGTAGCCCGCCGGCGGCGTGACCTGAACCTCGTTCGGACCGATCGGAAAGTTTTCGATCTTATACGTTCCGTCGTCCGCCGAGGTCGTGGTGAGAATCGTCGAACCGGTCACCGTCGCGCCGGCCACCGGCTTGTTGGTCGCGGCGTCGTACACGCGGCCAGTAATCGTCGCATACGGCTGGGCAGGCGGAATCGCCGGGCCGCCGCAAGCGGCCAACCCGACGATGACGGCCAGGAGAGCGAAGCGAGCGCGTTTCATCGCCCGCGACGTTCTCGTTAGGCTACCGCCACGCCCTCTTCGGCATCTTGGCGGTCCATGTTCGCGCTCTTCTCCTCGACTAGCCAGCGATTGGCTTCTTCGCGTTTCTGGTCCGAAACGCGGGCACGCAGCCAAGCTGCGATTTGGGCGTCGGTCGTGCACGTTTCGAGAGCCGCCTCGAAATTGCGCGCGCTCACACCCCACCGGTCGAAAACGCCGCGGTCCATCGGGCATGGATAGATGTAGTCATGGATGGTGCCGTCGCGGGCCGCGCGCGCTTTGTCGAACACCCGCGCAAGCCACAGAAACCCCTCGATGTTTTCACGTCCGCGACGCGGGAAATCGTGCCCTGATCGAAAGTCCGTTGCCACTTCTGCTCCTTCTCGTTCAGCGCTCTGCGCGGCGCTGTACGCTATTGGACGCAGGCAGCTTTCCCGCAGTTGCGAAAGCGCGAAACCTCATGATTACCACGCCCGCCAGCTCCGCAAAAGCGCCCGCGGCGGCGCAGCCGGTCTATTTTCAAGACGCGCTCGAAGCCGTTGGCCGCACGCCGCTCGTGCGCCTCAACAAGGTCGTCGACGGAGCGCGGTGTTTGGTGCTGGCGAAAGTCGAGTACGTCAACCCAGGCGGCAGCGTCAAGGACCGCCCGGCGGTCGAGATGATTCGCGACGCGGAAAAGCGCGGCGTGCTGCGGTCCGGGGCCACGATCATCGAAGCGACCAGCGGCAACACCGGCACGGGCCTGGCGATGGCCGCCGCGATTCGGGGTTACCGCTGCATCCTCGTGATGCCCGATAAGATGTCCAAAGAAAAGATCGATCTGCTCAAAGCGTACGGCGCCGAAGTCGTCGTGACGCCGACGAGCGTGCCCAACGAGTCACCCGAGTCTTACTATAGCGTCGCCAACCGGCTCACCGCCGAGATCCCGGGTGCCTTTCAGCCGGATCAATGGCATAATACGAACAACCCCGACGCCCACTACCGAACGACGGGGCCGGAGATCTGGGAGCAGACCGCGGGCACGATAACGCACTTCGTGAGCGGGATGGGAACCGGCGGCACGATCTCGGGAACCGCGCGCTTCCTCAAGGAAAAGAATCCCAAGATCCACGTTGTGGGCGCCGACCCCGAAGGCTCGATTTATTCGGGCGACACGCCCAAGTCGTACAAGGTTGAAGGCATCGGCATGAGCTATTTGCCGCAGACCGTCGACATGCGCGTGATCGATCAGATACTGCGCATTTCCGATAAGGAAAGTTTTCTCATGGCGCGGCGGGTCGCGCGCGAGGAAGGCCTACTCGTTGGCGGTTCCTCGGGTACCGCGGTCGCGGCGGCGGTCCGCGTCGCGGCGACGTTGCCGGCCGATGCCATCCTCGTCGTGATGATGCCCGACTCGGGCCGCGGCTACTTGTCGAAGATCTTCAACGACGAGTGGATGATCGCCAACGGGTTCATCGGCGACGATAAACGCAAGGACACCGTCGGTGACGTGCTGCGCTCCAAGCAGCCGCTGCCCAATATGATCACCGTGACCGAAACCGCGGTCGTCCGCGAGGCGCTCGACCTGTTGCGCAAATACGAGATTTCCCAGCTGCCGGTCACCCGCGGCAACGACGTCGTCGGGTCGATCAACGACGTCGGCGTCATGCAAGCCGTGTTCGACCACGCGGATCTGCTGCACAAACCGGTCAGCGAGGTCATGGGCCGGCCGTTCCCGATGCTCGAGACCGACGTTGAGGTTGACCGCGCCTACAAGCTGCTGACGCTCTCGAATTCGGCGATCGTCGTGACCGAGGGCGGTCGCCCGGTCGGCGTGCTGACCCGTCAAGACATCATCAGTTTCCTATCATCCTCCACCGCGCTAGGTCGCGATTAGGCCAGGACGTGATTAGCGGTCCGGCGGTCTTCGTCGCTACGCCGCTCGTGCGCTTGAGCACACGTCGCGGGGACGGGCGGCTTGCGGCGCAGCCGCAAACGCGAAGGATCGACGAAGTCGTTCCACTAGGCTCCTCGCCGCCGAACCCCTAATCACGTCCCGGCGCCTGTGATCGACGCTTATGTTTGCGCTTGTTGTGCGGTTCGATCTTCATCCCGGACAGGGCGATGCGTTTGATGCGCTCATGGCGCGGACGCTGCCCGCGATTCGCTCGGCTGAGCCGGGAACGCTCGTCTACGTCTGCTGCCGAGTCGATGGCGCGCCCGATGCACGGGTCTTCCTGGAAATCTACGCGGATCGGACGGCGTTTGAGGCGCACGAACGGACACCCGCCGTCGTGCGTTTCCTGGCCGAGCGCGCCGCCTTGATCGCCGGCAGCCGAGTCGAGTTTCTCGCGCCGTATGAATTTAAGCTGAGCGGCTAATGCGAGCCGGGCGGCAAGCCGGCGTCGATTTCAGCCGGGCCGGCCGGGTCCGAAGGCGAAGGCAGGCGCCATGGACTTCAGCACGCGCGCGATCCACGCCGGTCAAGGCGCCGATCCCGCCACCGGCGCGACGATCGTTCCGGTGTACCAAACCTCGACCTACACGCAGCGCGGGGTCGGCGACAATCTCGGTTACGACTACAGCCGGACCGTCAACCCGACCCGCACCGCGCTCGAAACGCAGCTCGCCGCGCTCGAGAACGCGCGCTTCGGCTCGGCCTTCGCCAGCGGCATGGCGGCCACGTCGGCGGTGCTCAACGTGCTCTCGGCGGGCGATCACGTCGTCGTCTCCGACGATCTGTACGGCGGGACGTACCGGCTCTTCTCCAAGGTGCTCGCGCGCTACGGGCTGACCTTCAGCTTCGTCGACATGAGCGATCTGAGCGCCGTGGCGGCGGCGATTCGTCCGAACACCAAGCTGTTGTGGATCGAGACGCCGACGAATCCGCTGCTCAAGCTCGTCGACATCGCGGCGGTCAGCGCGCTCAAACCCGCCGGTGCCTTCAGCGCAGTCGACAACACATTCGCCTCACCGTACTTTCAATCGCCGCTCGACTTGGGCGCCGACGTCGTGGTGCATTCGACGACGAAGTACATCGGCGGCCATAGCGACGTCGTCGGCGGCGCCGCGCTGACCAACGACCCCGCGCTCTATGACACGATCAAATTCCATCAGAACGCCGTCGGCGGCGTGCCCGGCCCGATGGACGCCTGGCTCACGATGCGCGGCGCGAAAACGCTGGCCATCCGCATGCGCGAACACGAAAAGAACGCCCGCGAGGTGGCGGCGTTTCTCGAAGCGCGCGACGACGTCGCGCAGGTGTACTATCCGGGCCTGGAGTCGCACCCCCAGCACGCCCTCGCGTTGCGCCAGATGCGCGGCTTCGGCGGCATGGTCTCGTTCATGATGCGCGGCGATGCGGAACGCACCTTCGACTTCGCGAGGTCCACGAAGCTCTTCAGCCTCGCGGAGAGCCTCGGCGGCGTCGAGTCGCT
>PLAE01000269.1 GCA_003134035.1 Candidatus Velthaea versatilis | reverse complement strand
GGCGCGCTGCTCGCGCTGCTCGTCAACGTGATGCTCATCGCCGGCATCGGGGCGGCGAACGGCATCGCGGCGGAGATTCGCCGGCCGCTGTTTTGGCTGAGCGCGACGCCGCTGTTCGAGCGTTTTTGCGCGCTGGCGCTGGCGAGCATTTGGCGTACCGTGGCGACGCTCGAACTTATCGCGGCCGGTTACGCCGCCGGCGGCGGTTCGGTGCTCGATACGCTGCTGCTGGGCGCCGGTTTGCCGGTGCTCGCCGCGTTGCTCGCCGCGACCGGCTTTGCCGCATTCGCGTTGTTTCCGAGCGATGCGGATTGGCGCGGGCCGGTCGCCGCGCTGCGGCTTCTCGCGTCGCTTGCGCTGCTGGCGCCGCCGGCCGTGCTGTACGCCCTCGGGGCGACGCTCGGCGGCGCGCCGCTCGTTGGTCTGGGCGCAAGTTCGCTCCTAGCGTTGATCGAAGCCGGCGCGCTCATCGGCATCGCGGCTTGGCGGCTGGACGGGCGAGTCGATCGGCTCGCATAACGACCCCAAAATCGCGCGGCTGCATCCAATGCCGCGCGGTGCGAGTTGCTAGCGGGGTGCAGACCTCCCGCGCGCGCCGCTTGATCGCCGTTTGTTGTCGCTTCCCGCTCGCGAGCCGGTCGAGGTAGTCGCTACGCGCCTGCGTTCTGCGCGGCCCCTCACCGGCGTGAGGGGCTTTCTTTTTGGTGCACAGCTTGTGCACAGCTGCTTGATGTGAGGACGAGAATCGATGAGTTCCACGGTTGAAACCGCCGCGGCGCCGGCGACCGGCGACTATCTGCGCAACAACGAGGCCTATGCGCGTGATTTCCACGGTCCGCTGCCGTTGCCGCCGGCCCGCCACACGGCGGTCGTCGCCTGCATGGATGCCCGTTTGGACGTGTACCGGATTTTGGGTTTGCACGAAGGCGACTCGCACGTCATCCGCAACGCGGGCGGCGTCGTCACCGACGATGCGATTCGCTCGCTGGTGATCTCGCAGCGGCTGCTCGGGACGAACGAGATCATTTTGATTCACCACACCGATTGCGGAATGCTCACCTTCACCGACGACGCGCTGCGCGCGCAGATCGCCGCGGAGACGGGCTTCAAACCACCCTACGCGCTCAACGCGTTCGAAGATCTCGCCGGCGACGTGCGCGCCGGGATCGCGCGCATCAAGGCCGACGCCCACCTGCTGCACCGCGACCGCGTGCGCGGATTCATCTTCGACGTCGCCACCGGGCGGCTCGATGAGGTTGCCGCCGCGTAGCGCGTTCCCGCGCGGCTGCGGAGCGCGCGGCGCGTTAATCGTACGTGCCGCGCACGCTCCACGCATTGCCTTCGCGCGCGATGCGCACGAGCGCGCCGTCTTCGAGCAGCACGTCGTATTCGTCGCGCACCAGCGGTGTGCCGCCGCCGGTGGCCGGCGTCCACCAGTTTTCATCGACCCGCCACGGACCCGCGACTTCGAGGATCGCTTGCGGCGGCGAACCGATGAAGCGCGGAATGCCGGCGCGCAGCAGCACGTCGACCGGCGCCGGTTCGCTGAAGTGGAATTGGATACCGGCCGTGCCCGGCAACGCCGAGATCGCGTTCGCACCGCCGGCCGGCAACGCTGAACGTAGCGGTTCCTCGAGCGTGAAGGGGTCGAAGGCAAAACGCAATTCGACGCGCGGTCCGTCGAAGACGCGCGCGCGCAGGGCGTGACCTTCGCCCAAAGCCGCATCCAGCCGCGCGATGGCGATGCCGACGACGTCGGGGTCGGGGTCGCCGGCGGCGAACAGCGCGATCTGCACGCCCCCGTCTTCCAGGTGTTCGGCGGCCAAGCGTAAACCGCCGACCGGCGAACGCAGCACGACGCCTTCGAGCCGGGCGCGCAGCAGCTCGAAAAGCGTTGCCGGTTGGGCGGTCGGCGCGGCGACGCGCGTCGCGATTTGGTGCACGTCGCCGTCTTCGCATTCTACATCCAGCACCAGCGCGCCGCAGCGTTTGCCGGCGACTTCCAAATCGTCGACGACGCGGCCGACGAGGGTGCGCAACGCGAAGAGCACCTGCTCCTCGCTGGCCGCCGTTCCTTCGCCGTAGAGGCTGCGATCGATGCGCAGCGCCCGGGCGCGCGGCCGCAGCGGACGCGGGTCGATGCCGCGCGCGCGGTCGTGACATACCGCACCTTCGGGCCCGAAGCGGCGCACGAACGGACCGTGCGGCAGGACGGCGAGCTCGCCCAGCGTCTTCACGCCCAACATCGCCAGCCGATCGAGCGCCGCCGCATCGATCGCGAGCGTTTCAAGCGGCAGCGGAGCGAGAAAAGCGGCCGCTTCGGCGGTCCCGACGCTGCTGCCGTCCCGGACGAGCGCCGCGGCGCGCGCGACGAACGGGTTCGCCGCCAGGCCCAGACGCAGCGGAAGATCGAATGCCGCGAGCGCGCCGCGCACGGCCCCTAGCCACCCCGCGGCGGCGCCCTCGATGCCGTGCATCTCCAGATACGCGCAGCCCAAGCCGGCGTCTTCGATCAGCGGCGATGCCGCATCGAGCGCGTCGAGCATGGCCTGCCACACCTCGGCGTCGCGGCGCGGGTCGTCGAGCACCACGCGGGCATCCCGGGCGGCGGCCTGCGCCGCAACCAGCGTCATTCCCGGCCGCGCGCCCAGCGCCGCGGCGACGGCCGAACATTCGACGACCCGGCCGCGCTCGAGCTTATCAGCGACGAGAACCGCGCCGTCGACGGGGATGCTCGCGTCGGTGAAGCGGGCAACGCCCAACCGGAATGCGGGGACAACGACGCAGATGACGGGCATGGGATCGACAGCGTAATCGAACGTGAGTTCGATGTCAATTGCAGTGCGCGATGTCAATGCGGCTTGCGTTAATGAACCCGCGGTCCTTGGCTGGACACGCCGGACCAGTAGACGGTGAGCGGCTTGCCCGTCTGGTTCTCGGCGCCGAAGCGCCTGGACCGGAACCCTGAAGAAGGGTGCAAACGGCTCATCTAAACAAGTCGAAAGTCATGGCCCGGGACACGTGATTTTGTGGTACGAGCTCGGCGAAGTCTCAGCCGTAAACATTTTCTTAACCTAGCTAGACAAGTGTGCGGGTTCCCTCTTTTCGAGATTTTTGGTTAAACTTTTTATCAAAAGGGCCGATTGAATTGACGCGCCTGGCGATTAAACTATAATGACGAGACGACATGCGTGACGCAGACGCATCTCGTCTTTTCTGGAGGCATCGGCAATGAAATCGATCACGTTGAAGTTCCGATCGTTTCTCCGGTTCGCGACCGAATTACTCGATCGCCCGGAGTCGGCAGACGGCCGAATAACCAGTAAGTTCATCGGCCTCATCTAAATAAAAGACCAAAAGACGGGCAGATTTCTGCCGGCTCATCCTCGATCCGACAAAATCTGCCCGCTTCGCTCGGTCGCGCCTCGATCCGTCCGGCGTACCGGGCGGATTTTTTTGGATCGTGCTTTGGATTTGCTGGAGCGGTAATATCTGGGCTCTGCTTGGGTAGACAAGTGAGCGACGAAAGCTACCGTTCCTAAACCATAGACATCTCTTCCAATCAAAAACAGGCAACGAATCAAGAATAGACAACGAAGCTACCCGGCGGTTGAGGTTATCCGGGTTCGAGCTGGAGCGGCGGGGATCGCGAAGACGCGTTCGCGCAGCGCGACGAACGGAGCTCCGGTCTCGAACGTCGTGCAGGCGATAAGCGCGCTTGCACCGGGTGCGGTGCGTTTGTGTTTGCGGACGGTTGCCCGCACGTCGTAGCCGGCCAACGTGCCGAAGTGGCCCGGCGGCCCATTCCAGTGCACGCGTTCGATCGCCGTCTCGACTCGCACCGAGGCGAAGTACCGCAGCTCGCTCGATGCTTCGACCCCGACGGCGACGAGAACGGCGTTGGCGCGGTGCGTCAGGCTCGACAGACGCGTCCAGGTTGCCGAGCCCGTTCCGCGTCCGCTGGGTAAGGCCGGGATGACGACGACGCTGAACACGCCCGAGCGCATGAGGATATCGGCGGCGCGGGCCGCACCGATGGGATCCGGCGCGGAAACGATGAGCAGCCGCTCGAGCCGGACCCCGGCGGCGGCCAATGCCGGCGGAAACGCCGACGTTCCGATGACGGCGGCTAGGCCCTTGGACGTCGCCGCGGCCAACAGCCGCGCGGCGATCGCGGTTCGGCCCGAACTGGGCGCGCCTTCGAGGGTAGCGATCGTTCCACGCGGCAGCCCGCCGCCGACGATTCGATCGAAGTCCGCGATCCCGCTGCGGAAGACGGTGTCGTCCACCACGCTGAATGCCGCTCCCGTGGTGTCGCGAAAGCGATGGTCGAACCGCTCGCGGAGTTCCGCGAAGGCAGGTGGCGAAGGCATGGGAGAGCAGCATAATCGAACGTACGTTCGATGTCAATTATCATTCTCTGATTGGGTTCAGGCTCCGTCGGGCGGCCACGTGAAATCGAATCCAAGGCTTGAACGGAAAGATTATGGAACGGCTCGGGCGCAATCGGAAGAAGAGACCAAAATCCTATTCTTTTTTGATTGCGTGGAAATGACCGGACCTGTCTCTTCACCTGCGCGCGCGCCGATCACGCTGACGCCGATCGATTTCATCGACCGCACCTTGCCCAACGGTTTACGCGTACTGCTCGTCGAGGATCACCGGTCGCCGTCGGTCGCGATCAATATCGGCTATCGGGTCGGCGGGAAAGACGACCCGCCGGGCCGCTCGGGTTTCGCGCACCTCTTCGAGCATCTGATGTTCAAGGGCACGGCCAACATGGCGCCCGAGACGATGGACCGGTTGACCGAGGACGTCGGCGGTTACAACAACGCCTTCACCGCCGAAGACATCACGAATTACTATGAAGTCGTGCCGTCGAATCACCTCGAGACGCTGCTGTGGGCCGAGGCCGAGCGGCTGGCGGCGTTGCGCATCACCCAAGCGCATTTCGTCACCGAGCGCGAAGTCGTGATCGGCGAATACGACCAGCGCATTTTAGCCGAGCCGTACGGCATGCTCGACGAACTCGTCAACCGCGAAGCCTATACGCTGCATCCGTACAAGCGCGGCGTCATCGGTGATCCCGACAACCTCAATGCCGCGACGCTCGAGGACGTCGTGAACTTTCACGCGACGTACTATCGGCCCGACAACGCCGTGCTCGTCGTCGTCGGCGATCTGGAACCCAATCAAGCCTTGGGCTGGATCGAACGCTACTTCGGCGCGATCCCGCACGCCGCGGGGGCTATTCCGCGCGTGACGCTGGTCGAACCGCCGCAAACGGCGGAGCGCACGTTTAGTTATCGCGCGCCGAACGTGCCGCTCCCGGCGGTCGACTACGCCTATCACATCCCGGCGGCGAACACGCCCGACGCGGCGGCGCTCGATTTGGCCGAAACGATTTTGGGTGCGGGCAAGAGTTCGCGTTTGTATCGTTCGCTGGTGTACGGCAAGCAGTTGGCGACGAGCGCGTACGCGCGCGCCGACCTGCGCGAACATCCGGGACTCTTCGAGTTCTCGGCGATCTTGAGCCGCGGCAGCGGGGTCGCCGATGCGCGTGCCGCGCTCGACGCCGAAATCGCGCGGCTGCGCGGCGAACTCGTCAGCAGCCAGGAGCTCGAGCGCGCCAAAACGCAGATCGCGAGCTCCTTCGTGCGTGGCCGGCAAACGTACAACGGGATCGCGCTGTCGCTGGTGCGCGCGGCGGTCGAACGCAACGATCCGGGCGCGGTCAACACGGATCTAGCCCGCTATCTCGCCGTTAGCGCGCCCGACGTGCAGCGCGTCGCGGCCACCTATTTACATCCCGACAATCGCACCGTCGTCGAGTACTTGCCGCAATGATCGATACACCGCCGATTCCCGGCGCCCCGCGCAGCGCGACGCTGCCGGTGCCGCGTGAGCGAACGCTGGACAACGGACTGCGCGTCATCGCGTTCGCGCAACACTCGGCACCCAAGGCGCTGAGCGTTCCGCTCATCGCCGCGCAGTTGATCGTGCGCGGGGGCGGATCGAGCGAGGACCCGGACGAGTCCGGCTTGTGCGCGCTGACCGCGGCGCTGCTCACGACCGGCACGACGAGCGAGACGGCGCTGGAAATCGCGCAGCAAGTCGATGCGCTGGGCGCGCGGCTCGACGCCAGCTCGGGCTTTGACGCCTCGCTCGTGAGCGTGAGCGCGACGACGCCGGTTTTCTCCGAGGCCTTCGCGCTTTTTCGGCGGCTGCAGCACCCCGCGTTCACCCCGGCCGAAGTCGACCGCGTGCGCACCAAGACGATCGGCGATCTGGGGCTGACGTACAGCAATCCGAGCGCCCTTGCGCGGTTGGTTTCGAATCGCGCGGCCTACGGCTCGGCACCGTACGGACATCCCTTGGCCGGCACGGCGCAAACGCTGCCGACGCTCACGCGCGAAAAGATCGCGGCCTTCCACGACCGCTGGTATCGCCCGGACAACGCGGTGCTCGTGATCGGCGGCGACCTGAGTATCGACGACGCGTTCGCGCTGGCGGAGTCGGTGTTCGGCGATTGGCGGGCGCCCGCGACCCCGTTGCCGGTGCATGTTCCGCGGCCGGCCCCCGCGCCGGCCCGCAAACTCATCGTCATCGACAAAGCGGATGCCGGCCGAACCGCCATCGTCGCCGGTCGGATCGCCATCGCGCGGCATTCGCCCGAGTACTATGCGGGCACGGTGGCGACCGCGGTACTCTCCGGGTACTCCGGACGGCTCAACCAGGAGATCCGCGTGAAGCGCGGGCTATCGTACGGCGCGGGCGCGCAGCTCGTGACGCGGCGCGAGCCGGGTCTGTTCCTTGCCTCCACGCTCGTCGACCACACCCGCGTCGTCGAAGCGACCGGGGTCGTGCGCCAGACGCTTGCGGGGCTCGCGGAGTCGCCGGTCGACGCCGCCGAACTGGCGCCGCGCAAAGAGAACGTGACCGGCGCCTTCTATCGCGGCATCGAAACGCTCGACGGCGTCGCGGGCACGCTCGGCGAACTGGCCCTCTACGACGTTCCGCTGGCCGATCTCAACGAGTACGTCGCGCGCATCGCGGCGATCGCGCCGGCCGACATCGCGCGCTTCGCGCAGCGCTATATTGCCGCGGACGCCTTCACGGTGCTCGTCGGAAACGCCGCGGTCTTCGGCGACGCGCTGCGCGCCGCCGATCCCGAGGCGCGCATCATTCCCTACGAACGGCTCGATCTCAACCGCGGCGATCTTAGCGCCGCTGAGGAGAATTAGACGCGGGAACGCGGACCCGCGGGGGAACCGCGTCAGGCCGGGATGCGCAGCAGCACTTTGCCGGTCGTTTTGCGCGCTTCGAGATCGCGATGCGCCTGGGCGGCGTCGGCGAGCTCGTACACGGCGCCGATGCGCACGCTCAGTTTACCGGCGGCGACGAGCGCGAAGAGCTCGTCCGTTCGTGCGAGCAATTCGTCGCGCGTGCGTTTGTAGTCGCCCAGCGTCGGCCGCGTCACGTACACCGAGCCGGCCGCCGCGAGACGCTGCGGGTCGATCGGCGGAACCGGTCCGCTCGACGCGCCGTAGAGGACTAGGTAACCGCGTTTGGCGAGCACGGCTAAACTGCGTTCCCACGTGTCGCGTCCAACCGAATCGTAGGCGACCGGCACGCCCGCGCCGCCGGTGAAGCGTTTGACTTCGTCGACGAAATCGTTGACGGAGTAGTCGATCACCGTCTGGGCGCCGGCGCCCCGCGCGAGTTCGGCTTTGGCCGGTCCACCGACCGTCGCGATAACGTGTGCGCCCGCCAGCGTCGCAAGCTGCGTGAGCAGCAGTCCGACCCCGCCGGCGGCTGCGTGCACGAGGATCGTTTGGCCGGGCGCGACCGGATACGTGCTGCGCACCAAATACTGCGCCGTCACGCCCTGCAGCATGATCGCGCACGCGACGTCGTCGCTCACGCCCGGCGGCACCGGCACGGCCTCGGCGACCGAGACGATCGCGTGCTCCGCGTAGCAGCCCAAATGCGGCGTTTCCATATACGCCACGCGGTCGCCGAGCGCGAATTCGGTGACGCCGGGTCCGAGCGCCTCGACCGTGCCGGCGCCTTCACGCCCGAGGACGAACGGCGTCTCACGCTTGTAGACGCCGCTGCGCACGTAGACGTCGATGTAGTTAAGTCCGGCCACCGATTGTTTGACCCGGATCTCGCCGCTGCCGGGTTCGGGGATCGGCAGATCGACGAGCCTTAAGGTTTCGGGACCGCCGTGCGTTTCGACGCGAATCGCTTTCACGGGGCTGCAAACCCGCTTGAGCGCACGGCGGTTTCCGTTCGCCCGGGCTGGGTAACGGTGGGCCATGGAACGCACGACGTTATACGAAGACGACCTGACCGAAGAGCGCTCGCGCACACCTGTGGAGCGCGAAGAAACCGAACACACCATCGCGCTCGACCCCGGCGTCGACGATGACGATGACGATGACGAGGACGAAACGGACGACGACGAGGACGAAGACCTCGACGACTGATACCGGTCCGCGCGGTCTCGACGACTGACCCGGTCCGCGCGGTCTCGACGACTGACCCGGTCCGCGCGGATGAAGCCTTACGGATGAAGGCCGACGGATTTGCGGCTGCACGAGGGCACGAAGAACTCGGGTGCCGTCGCTCGAATCGAGTCCGAAGACGGGCGGCTCGCGGCGCAGCTGCGCCGGCCGCATTCGTTACGGCGTCCCGTCGAGCTTCTTTCGAAATCCGGGGTAAATCGGTCACCATGGGTGCGCGCGTCGATTTCAGCCTTGTCCGGGACACCTTCAATTCGTTTAATGAAGACAAGGTGCCGCGCTTGGCCGCCGCGCTGTCGTTCTCCACGATCTTCTCGATCGCGCCGCTGCTCATCATCGTCATCGCGATCGCCGGGACGGCGCTTGCCGTCGGCGGCGGACTCAATCACCCGCACGGCAACGTCGAGGCGCAATTGCTCGATGCGATCCGCACCCGGGTCGGTCCGGGGGCGGCGAATTCCGTGCGCGATTTGGTCGCTGCGAATTTCTCCAAACCGCACCAAGGCATCATCGCGCAGATCATCGGCTGGATCACCTTCGTCGTCGGCGCGTCGGGCGTGTTCGCCTCGCTGCAAGACTCACTCAACACGGTTTGGCACGTCGAGCCGGCCAAACAGAGTCTGTGGCTTACCATCCGGCAGCGCATCGCTTCGCTGGGTATGGTGCTGGTGATCGGCTTGATCTTCTTGCTAACGTTCGCGTTTAGCGCGGCGCTCGCGTTCGTGTCGACGTATTTCCGATCCGCACTGCCGTTTGCGGGCGCGGCGACGGTGTTCACCGTCGTAAACTACGTTGTGTCGCTGGCGATCATCACGCTGCTCTTCGCACTCATCTACAAGATCTTGCCCGACGCGAAGATCGATTGGTCCGATGTCTGGATCGGTTCCGCGATCACCGCGGTGCTCTTCCTCGTCGGGCAGGCGCTCATCGGTCTGTACCTCGCCCGCAGCGGGGCGGCGTCGGCCTATGGTGCCGCGGGTTCGCTGCTCGTACTGCTGTTGTGGATCTACTACTCGGCGATGACGCTGTTCTTCGGCGCGGAGTTCACCAAAGTCTACGCTCACCGGCGCGGCAAGGCGATCGCAGGCGCGCATCCAGCTCCGGCAGCGGCACGGGTGCCCTCAGTGAAGTCGAACGCGAACGGAATCGACGAAGCCGATCCGGCCGCTGCCGTACCGCCGCAGGCAACGGCGCCCTAAGCAACCACGGTCATCGCTACCATCCGCGGGTGCCCGCTCCCCCTTTGAAGGGGCCGACGATCGCGGCCGTGATCCAGCCGCCGTAGAAATCGCCCGGCTGCGGCACGACGCGTTCGTCGCCGACGAAGCACGCGTCGACCCGGCCGGCGTAGAACGCGACGTGGTCCTTGAGTGCCGCGTACGGCATCGCCGGCAGCGGGTACGACCAGCCGGCGTCGGCCACGACGACGCGCGCGCCCTCGACGATGTCCCAGTAGTGCGCAACGCCTTTGAATTCGCAGAACGAGGTGCGGTCGTTCGGCCGCAGGACGCCCGCTTCGACCGTCTCGGCGCCGAGATAGTAGACCGGCGGATGACTCGTCTCCAGAATTCGCCAGCCGCCGGGCGCCGCCGCGATCAGCCGGCCGCCGTGCTCGACCCGCAGCGGCTGTTCGACTCGCTCGATGCGTGGCGGCCGCGGGTAGTCCCAGACCGACTCCTGCCCGGGCCCGGGCACGATGCGCGCGCGATTGTGCATTGGGCTCAAGAATTCGACGCCGGCAAAAAAGCCCTTGACAATCACAGCCATTATGTTATTGTATTAATACACTAGTACAACAGGAGATTAGGACATGACGCAGCGCACCGTTTCCCCGCAAATTCTTGGGCTCCAGCCCTCCGCCCCCACCCAACCGCGCGAAACCCGCGGCGTCCGTCTTCCGACCGGTGCCGACAGCAAGCTCTTTGGCGGTTGGGGCGTTCGGTTCTGAAGGAATGCCGGGCAATTTCAACGTCGATCCGCGCAGCGGCGTGCCGCTGTACACGCAGTTGATCGAGCAGGTAAAGCGCTCGATCGCGGTCGGCGCGCTCTTGCCCGGTGAACGGCTGCCGACGGTCAAGCAGCTCGCCGTCGATCTGACGATCAATCCCAACACCGTCGCGCGCGCGTATCGCGACCTCGAGCGCGACGGCGTAATCGAGACGAGCCCCGGACGCGGCTCGTTCGTGCGCGACGGCGATCTGGTTCAGACCCGCAAAACGCTGACCGACGTCGCGGCCGTTGCGCTCGAAGCGGCGGTCCGCGACGCCCGCGCGATCGGCCTCGATAAAGCGGCGCTGCAAGCACTTCTCGCGCGCATCATCGAGCGCTGGTATCCGCATGGAGATGGACAATGAACCCGATCGTGATTGAGTCGCTGCACAAACGCTACGGCGCGTTCGAAGCCGTCGCCGGTGTGTCGTTCGAGGTTCCGGCCGGATCGATCTGCGGGTTGCTGGGCCCCAATGGTTCGGGTAAATCGACGACGTTCAAGTGCATGCTGGGGCTGACCCAGCCCGGCGCCGGACGCATCAGCATCGCCGGCGGTCCGCCGCGGCCTGCGATGTTCGATGAGGTCGCGTTCGTTCCCGAACGCAGCGCCCTCTACGACCGGTTTACCGGCGCGGATCATCTCGAAATGGCGCGCCGCGCGTTTCGCGCGTTTGATATGCCGCGTGCGAAAGCGCTGCTCGACCTCTTCTCGCTTGATCCGAAGAAACGTATCGGCAAGTTGTCAAAAGGCCAGCGCACGGCGGTGGGTCTCGTGCTCGCGTTCGCCGCGCGGCCGCGGATCATGGTGCTCGACGAGCCGGCGAGCGGATTGGATCCGATCCATCAGCGCGCGGTCCTCGATCTTTTGATCGAAGCGGCGGCGGCCGGCTGCGCGATCGTTCTGTCGTCGCACCAGATCGGTCAGGTCGAACGCGCCGCCGATCGCGTCGTCGTGCTCAAACGCGGGCGCGTCGTGCTCGAAGGCGACCTCGACGAATTGCGCGGCCGCGAAAAACTCGTCGAAGCGGTGTTCGCCGCGCCGGTCGACGATCGGCGATTGCGCGATGATGCGCGGATTCGGCGCTTCGAGCGCCGCGGTTCGATGGTGCGGCTCTACGTCCACGCCGATCCCGATGGCGTGATGCGCGACGTCGGCGCACTGGGGCCGGTCAGCCTCGCGCTGCTCGACCAAAATCTCGAGGAACTGTTTTTCTCCGCGGTTGAGGAACCGCGGCCCGCAACGTTGGAGGTTGGATGATATGTGGTACATGCCGTATCTGCGCGTTCGTCACGCGGTCCTCGTCTACGTGTTGATCGCGGTGGGCATAACGCTGGTGGCGATCGCGCTGCGCTTCTGGCCCGGTTCGACCCATTTCGACGGTCATGAAACCTCGGTCCGCGTTGGTCTGAGCATGATCGTGATGGCGGCAACGGCGCTCGTCGGCGGCTTCGCGACGGTTTTGGGTTTGAATCTCGCCGCCGAGAACGAGGGGCACCTCGAACTCGCGTGGACGAAGCCGGTTTCACGGGAACGATACGCGCTGGGCGTTTTCGCGGTCGACGTCGCCGCGATGGCGGCCTGCATCGTGGTCACGTGCCTGTGCCTCGCCGTCGTCGTCGATGTGTTTGCCGGCGGCCAGGCGGTGACGCTCGGCGGCGGCGCCGATGCGCTGCGGGCGCTTGGGTTTCTGGGATTCCCGTTGAGCGTCTACGCTTGGATTACCGCGCTGAGCGCTTCGCTCAAACGCAATCGCGGCACGGTGGCGGGATTGTTTTGGCCGCTGATGCTCGTGCTGAGCATCCTTACGCTGCTGCCGATTCCGGCGGTCCACGCGGTCGTCGGCGCGCTCAACCGGCTCAATCCGATCGCGGTCTTCTTGGCCGGCAGCTCGAGTTCGCAATCTGCCGGCGTCTCGGCGACGATCACGGGCCTGCCGGCTTCGGTGACTTCGTATGCCTGGGGCTGGGTGGTTGCGGCGCTCCTTCTGGCGGCGGCGCTTCTGCAGTGGCGCCGCCTCGAAGTGTAGTGCGAAGCCGCGAACCCGACGACATGCGGCTTGCGGCGCCGCCGCAAACGCGGCAACATGCGGCTTGCGGCGTAGCCGCAAACGCGACGGGTCGACGAAGTCGACCCTCTAGCGCGACAAGAACGCCGACGGGTGGGCTTGTTTGAGGTACGAGAACTTGCCGTCGGCAACGGTGTAAAAATAGAGTTCGGGGTCGATCGGATCGCCGGTCGGCGAAAACGTGAACGACCCGACGATGGTGGTGTAGTTCCCGCCTAAGCCCAGCGAACTCAAAAGGGTCGCCCGCTGCGATGCTCCGGTACGGCCCACGGTGCTCATCACGATTTGCGCCGCCGCGTACGCGAAAGCCGACACCGGAACGAGCTGACCGTACGAGCCGACATAGTCGTTGAGTTGGCGGAACGCGGTCGGCGCGAGCGCGAGATACGGCATCGACGTCGAAACCACGATCCCGTCGCACGCTTTGGCGTATTTGCCGACGGTGAGCGCATCGAAAAAGCCCTGCGGCGCGGCGAACGGACCGGTGTAGCCTTTGTCGCGCAAGATCTGGATGATCGGGCCCATGTCGGGCGCCGTTCCGGCGAGCATGATGTGATCGGGAGTGCCGGTCAGGACGGCATCCGCGGCGCCGTTGTAATCGGGATTTGCGTATCCGAACACCGTGACGCGGCTGTCGATTTTTTGCGCGCTGAACTGCTGCGTGTAACCGGTCGCGACGTCGGCGCCGTAATCGCCGTCCTGCACGAGGACGTGCGGCACTTTGGGCGCCGCCTTCGCGGCGAGCACGAATTTCGCCAGCAGTTGCCCTTCGACCAAATCGCGCGTCGGCAGCCGGAACACGTTGTGGTACCCTTGCGAGGTGAGCGCGTCGGCGGTGACCGCCGGAACGATCAGCGGCATCTGCGCCTGCGCGTACGTTTGCAGCACGGCCAGCGTGTCTTTCGCGCCCAAGTGGCCGATGACCGCGACGATGGTCGGGTCGTCGACGGCGAACTGCGCGTTAACGATTGCGTTCGCGACGCTGTTCTGGTCGTCGAAGGTGCGCACCGTATAGACTTTGTCGAATCCCGCGCGCAGGCGATTCTGATAATCGATCGCGCCGCGCACGCCGTTGGCGAGCGCTTCGCCCGCGCTGCGGAATGGTCCGGAGAGCGGGCACACGACGCCGATGGCGACGGTCGAATTATATGGCACGTCGATCGCCGCCAGCGTTCCGAGCGCGCCGGCGCCGGCGAAGAACTCGCCGCGCGAGATCACCGTGTAAGCGTGAACGAGGCCAGCGTCGTGGCCAAGAACGCGACCGAGAACGCCATGTTGGTCACGAAGATCCGGTCGTTGAGCACGAAGATGTCCTTGGCGATTCCGATCAGCCGCTCTTCGTACACGACGAGCACCGCGGCCAGCGCCACACCCGCGAAGTACAGCCGGCCCGCGTGAGCGAGCATCCCCGCCGCGAGCAGTGCCACCGTCATCGCTCCGTGCAGCAGCAGCGGCAGTACCCGGCCGGTTCGCTCGCCGAAGCGCGCGGGAACCGAATTGAGGCCCTGCTCGACGTCGTAGCGGTAGTCCATCAGCGCGTAAAGGATGTCGAAGCCCGCGACCCACACGGTGACCGCCACGAACAGCAGCAGCGCCGGCAGCGTGACCGTACCGGCGATTGCGATGAACGCACCGAGCGGCGCGAACGCGTCGACCGCGCCCAGCACGAAATGTGCCAGCCACGTGAAGCGTTTGCAGAGCGGGTAGACCAGAATGCCGATCGCCGCGAGCGGCAAGAGCATGAGGCACAGCGGATTGAGCATCGCCGCGCACAGGATCAGCAGCGCGATGCCGCCCGCCATCGCCCACAGCATGACCGACGGCGCTAACGTACCGCTCGCGACGGCGCGCTTGGCGGTGCGCGGGTTGCGCTGATCGATCTTGCGATCGAAGTAACGATTCGCCGCCATCGCGGCCGTGCGGGCGCCCAGCACCGCGAGCGTGATCCAGACGAGCTGCGCGAGGCTGGGCCAGCCGCGCGCCGCCATCACCGCGCCGACGTACGCAAAGGGCAGCGCGAAGAGCGTGTGCTCGACCCGGATTTCCTTGAGAAAAAGTCGCATGGCGGCGAGGCTCATTGGCCCTCCAGCGCTAGCCGCGCCGCCGCCGTTAGCGGCGCGTGCGTGCCGGCGCTCATCGGCGCCGAAGCCAGCAGCCGGCGCAGCCGATCCGGTCCTTGCCCCGACCAGGTATCGGCCGTTCCGCGCAGCACGTCGCCGATGCCGTACTCCTTCCAACGCGCGCTGACGCGGTCGCGCGTCTCGGCGTTCATGAGGATCTCCGGCGGCCATTCCCGCGCGTAGCCTTCGTCGGCGCGTTTGCGCGTGGCGTCGATGCCGAGCTTATGGCCCAGCGACATCAGGTATGATCCGCTGTGGTCGAGGTCGTCAACCGGACCGGGCATCACGACCAAATCGCGTGACGGATCGACGTTGTTGAGCGCGTTCCACACGACGCCGCGGACGTCGGACGGATCGACGTCGTGGTCGACCACGAGCAGGACGCGGGTGAGCATCATCATATGCCCCAGACCCCACAGCGCATTCATGACTTTCTTGGCTTGGCCGGGATAGCTTTTGCGGACCGCGACGATCGCCAGATTGTGAAAGCCGCCCTCGACGGGCAGATTGTAGTCGACGATCTCGGGGACGACCATTTGGAGCAACGGCAAAAAGAGCCGTTCCGTCGCCTTTCCCAGCCACGCGTCTTCCATCGGCGGCTTGCCGACGACCGTCGCGCCGTAGATCGGGGCGCTGCGGCGGGTGATGCACTCGACGTGGAACGTCGGATAGTAGTCGGCCAGACTATAAACGCCGGTATGGTCGCCGAAGGGTCCCTCGACCCGCAGGTCCTCGTTGTCGACGTGGCCTTCGAGCACGAATTCGGCGTGCGCCGGTACCTTGAGGTCGATCGTCTTGCAGCGCACCATTTCGATCGGCGCACCGCGCAGAAAGCCGGCCAACGCCATCTCGTCGACGATCGGCGGCAGCGGCGCGGTGGCGGAGTAGGTGATCGCCGGGTCGGCTCCGATCACGACCGCTACCGGCACGCGCCGGCCCCACTTCTCGGCATGGGCGCGGCCTTGCTTATGCCGCTGCCAATGCATCCCCGTCGTGTTGCGGTCGTAGACCTGAACGCGGTACATCCCGACGTTTTGCGCGCCGCTCTGCGGATCTTTGGTGAAGACCAGCGGGAGCGTGATGAACGGGCCGCCGTCGAGCGGCCAGGTGGTGAGCACCGGCAGGCTGCGCAAATCGGGTTCGAGGTCGACGATCTCCTGGCACGACCCGGTTTCGACGGTGCGCGGGATCGCGCTAGCCAGCGTCGTGAGTGAGAGGAGCTTGCCGAGCTTGCCGCCGAGGGTGGCCGGCACGGACAGGTCGATCGCCTTGCGGATGCGCGCTTCAACGCCGGCGAGCGAGTCGGCGCCCAGCGCGAGCGCCATCCGGCGTTCCGAGCCGAATTGATTGGTGAGGACCGGAAATGCCGAACCCGTCACGTTCGTGAAGAACAGCGCCGGGCCGCCGGCTTTCACGACCCGGTCGGTAATCTCGCTGATCTCGAGGTAACGATCGACGGGAGCGTCGATCACGGCGAGTTCGCCGGCGCTCCGTAACACGCGGACGAAGTCGGCTAACGAACGAACAGGCATTGCGAATGGGGTTGGACGACGCCGAAGCCAAATCCGTGCGCGCCCGATCCGGCCGGCCGGCCCCGCCGGTGCTAAAAGATGTAAAAGCCGTCTTCGATTCGCGCCAGCGGCCAGCGGCCGTTGGTGAACAGTTCGTGGCGCAGGATGAACCAGTGGGTTTCCGGCTCGCCGACGGCGGCGGCGAGCGCGGCACGATACACCGCTTCGGAGGCCGCGCTTGCCGCGACCCGAATGATCGCGGGATCGGTGACGCGCGCGGCGCGCGCAGCCGCGCCGGCCCGGTCGAAGAAGATCTCGAGGCCGCCGTCGACGATCGTCGTCATCGCGGTCATGAGGGCGGGCCGGTCGGTCGCCACGAGGGCGCGCGCCTTGAGCCGCTCGACTTCGGCAACATCGCTGCCGGCGTCGTCGCGCGCGCGAGGATCGGATACGATCGTTTGCACGTGCTCCCACGAGGTCGCGCGAACGACTTTGGCGGCCCCCGTCGCGCGGACATAGGCGTCGACCGTCCCTTGCTCGCGCTCATCGAAGGGCAGCCCGAGATTGACGAACCAGCGGCCTTGTGCAATCCGCTCGGCGTACTTTCGAACGATCGCGGGGTCGAACGTGCCGTTCAAAGCCATACCTGCACCTGTGCTCGATTCACGTCGGCGGCACCCTTGGCCTCGTTGATCACGGGCGATGCCCGAACCGGGACCAACGTTTGCTTGCGGGCACCCGGGCGGTCAAAACGCCCGTCGGTTCAACCGAAAAGCGGCCTCAGAGCGCCTTGACCGCCGACACCACCGAGTCGATCGATTTCTTCGCGTCGCCGAAGAGCATCGCGGTCTTGGGGTCGTCGTAGAGCGGGTTGTCGATGCCGGCGAAGCCGGGCTTCATCGAGCGCTTGAGCACGATGACGTTGTTGGCTTTGTCGACGTTGAGGATCGGCATGCCGTAGATCGGCGAACTCTTGTCGCTGCGCGCCGCGGGGTTGGTGACGTCGTTGGCGCCGATGATGAGCGCGACGTCGGTGCGTTCGAACTCCGGATTGATGTCGTCCATATCGTAGAGCGCCGGATACGGAACGTTGGCTTCCGCGAGCAGCACGTTC
>PLAE01000212.1 GCA_003134035.1 Candidatus Velthaea versatilis | reverse complement strand
CGCTGGATGATCCACTACTACAATGCCGAGAACGCGGCGAATGCCTGGATGCGCGATGAAGAGGCCGTCTTCTTGGAATCATTCGGCTCGGTGTTCGGTCCGGAACTCCAGCGCGTCTTACGGCAACTTGCGCGTCTCATCGGCCTCGACTACTTCGGGATCGACTGTTCGATCGCGCCGGATGGCCGGCTCTTACTCTTCGAAGCCGACGCCGCCATGCTCGTGCACCTCAACGATCCCGCCGACGTGTATCCCTACAAGCACCGCACGGTGCCGCGCATCTTCCGCGCGTTCGAACGTTTACTGGACGATCGCATTGCTCGATCCCGCTGACTGGGAGCGCCTGCGCGCGCTCGGACATCACGCCGTCGACGACGCGATCGCGTTCTGGCAGGGGTTGGAAGCGGCACCGGCCTGGACGCCGATGCCAGACGCCGTGCGCGCGCGTCTGCAGTCATCGCTCGACGATCCGCCCACCGATGCGGAGGCGAACTATGCGCTCTATCGCGAGGCGATGCAGCCCTATCACTCCGGTAATGTGAGCCCGCGGTTCTTCGGCTGGGTGCAGGGATCGGGGACGCCGACCGGCGCGCTCGCGGCGTTTCTCGCGGCGGTGATGAATCCGAACGTCGGCGGCCGCGATCATGCGGCGGTCGAAGTGGAACGCGCGGTGATCCGCTGGTCGGCGCGCGCGTTCGGCTTCCCCGATGACGCGAGCGGATTGCTCGTGACGGGCACGTCCGTTGCGAACCTCATCGCGGTCCTCGTCGCACGTCAGCGCGCACTCGGCGCGGCCGTTCGCGAAACGGGCGTCGATCAATCTACCGCACCGCTCACGGGTTATGCGTCGACCGCGACGCACGGCTGCGTCGCGCGCGCGTTCGAGGTCGCCGGGCTGGGCCGCGCGGCACTGCGCGAGATTCCCGTCGACGATGCCGACCGCATCGACGTCGCCGCGCTCGACGCGGCGCTTGCCGCTGATCGTGCGGTCGGCGCGCGGCCGTTCCTCATCGTCGGAAACGTCGGCACGGTTGGTACCGGCGCGATCGACCCGCTTCCCGCACTCGCGGATCTGGCCCGGCGCGAAGGACTCTGGTTCCATATCGACGGCGCGTTCGGCGCGCTCGCGGCGCTCGCACCCGAGCTCAAGCCGCTCGTCGCGGGGATCGAACGCGCGGATTCGCTCGCGTTCGATTTCCACAAATGGATGCACGTCCCGTACGATGCGGGAATGATTCTGATCCGCGATGCCGCCCTCCATCGCGCGACGTTCGCGTCCGAAGAAGCCTATCTCAAGCGCCGCGAACGCGGCCTCGCCGCGGGGATGCCGTGGCTGACCGATTTCGGACTCGAGCTCTCGCGCGGCTTTCGCGCGCTCCCGGTCTGGTTCACGCTACGTGAATTTGGCGCAGTCGGCATCGGCGCCGCGATTGCCGAGAACGTCGCACTCGCGCGCCGCTTCGGCGGCTGGATCGCGGACGATCCGGATTTCGAGCTCGTCGCTCCCGTTACACTCAACGTGATCTGTTTCCGGTACCGGCGCCCCGACCTCACGCCCGCTGCCTACGATGCTTTC
This sequence comes from Candidatus Velthaea versatilis, assembly GCA_003134035.1. Classification (GTDB taxonomy): domain Bacteria; phylum Vulcanimicrobiota; class Vulcanimicrobiia; order Vulcanimicrobiales; family Vulcanimicrobiaceae; genus Velthaea; species Velthaea versatilis. The sequence continues at coordinate 1,594 of PLAE01000212.1, read as the reverse complement.
ACGGACGACGTGGTGGTCGCGCTCCAGGAGAGCGGAGCGGGCGTGATCTCGGGCACGACCGTGCGCGGCGTCCGCGCATTGCGCGTTTGCATCGTCAACCAGCGCGCGACCGATGCCGGGATGCGCGCGCTTCTCGAGACGCTGCGCTCTCTCGCGGCGGCATCTCCATAAATGGCGCGCGCATCGTGATGAAGGCTCACCGACGGCAACCTTTCCTGCTGCTTTTTTGCGCATGCGCTGCCGTGCTCGTCGGAATCGCGCTCTGGATGACGGTTGCCGTGAACGGCGACTCGGGCGCATCGCTGGGCCCCTCGGGATTGCCGTTTGTCGCGAACGTCGAAGCGGTCTTGCCTGGCTCCCCCGCCGCTCGTGCCGGACTGCGCGCCGGCGATACGATCGACGCAAGCCGTCTCCCCGCAGCCGAGCGATACCGGCTCCAGAACGGGCTTCCCGCCGGTGCGCGTGTCGTGCTGCCGATTCGCCGCAATGGCGTGAGCACGGCGGTCACCTTGACGGCGTGGCCCTTCACGAACGGCACGTTTTGGCGCGATGACGGCTGGGATCAAATCCTCAGCGTCATCGGCGAGTGGTGGAGTCTCTTCGTTGCCGCCTTGATTCTCTGGCGCCGCCGCGATTCTCCCGAGGCCCAGATCCTCGCGTTTTTGTTGATCCTGCAGAATTTCGGTGTTGCCATCACACCGGCGAACTTCTGGATGACACCGTGGCCAGCGTTCGATGCCGTTGCGAATGCCGTCGGCACGGCCGTCGATATCGCGTGTATCGTTTTGCTCGCCACCTATGCGCTGCAATTCGCACGCCCCGTCTCGCGCGTACGCCGTATCCTCACGTGGCTCGCCTATACCGTAGCAACATGCGAGGCGGCGCAAGCGGTGATCGGGATCGCGGGGTCGTGGAACGGGACGATCGATACGACGAGCTGGCTTTTCGCGCACCCCGGACCCGCGGTAGCGTTGAACGTCGCGTTGCCGGCCCTAACGTTACTGTGCGCCGCGGTTGCCTTACGCGAGGCACATGGTGGCGAACGCCAGCGCCTGGCCTGGGCGGCAGGTTCACTTGGCCTCGGGCTCGTGGCGAGTGTCCTCTTTCAACTCTCGCAGATGTTCGGGGTGTTGGTCCACGCCGGGACCTTGCTCGTCGACATCGCGACCTTCATCGTCCCGCTCGGGCTGACATATGCGCTGCTCAATCGCCGCCTCTTGGATGTGGCGTTCGTCTTCAATCGCGCCGCTGTGGCGGCGACGCTCTCCGCCTGTGGAATCGCGACCTTCGCGCTGATCGAATGGGTGCTCTCGGCCGCCGCCGGGCGCATGGGCTCCTCCGGTGTCCTCGTCGTGAACATCATCGCCGCCATCGTCCTCGGGCTCTTTGCGCCGGCACTCTACCGTATCGCGGGGACGGCGGTGGAGCGCACGTTGTTCGGCCGCCAGCGCCGCGCACGCGACGGCGCGGCGCGCATCGTCGCCGGCCTGCCGTATGCGGAATCCTCGGCAACCCTTGCGAACGCACTCACGCGCGATCTGTGTTCGATCTTGGAGATCCCGGCCGGTGCCGTGTACCGCCGACGTACGAGCGG
>PLAE01000193.1 GCA_003134035.1 Candidatus Velthaea versatilis | reverse complement strand
CGTCGATCATCCAAATGCCGATAACCATCGCGCCGACCAGCGCGACGCTGCCCGGAAACGGCGCGCTCGCAGCGGCCCCGGCGACGACGGGATGCGCAAACGCCGCGCCGGCGCCGACCGCCAGAATCACGATTTCCGCCGCCAAGAGCACGTTGGTCACCAGCGCCGTCGGACGCAATCCGGCATGCAGCAAGAAACCCGATGCCAACACCCACCCCGTCGCGACGAGCGCACCAGCCAGCGGCGAGTCCGCCAGGCCCGGAGCCAAGAGCGCGAGGGTGTACGTTCCGGCCGGGACTGCGGTGGCGACGCACGCGAAGATGTTGGCCACGATGAGCACCCATGCGGCGTACGCGCCCGCGGCGGGGCCGAACGCGATGCGCACCCACGAGTACGACGAACCGGCGTTGGGATAGCGTTCGCCCAAGCGTTGATAGCCGACCGCGATGCACGCCATGATAAGCGACACGGCGAAGAGCGCCAGCGGGGTCGCGCTGCCGCCGACGACGACCATGGGTCCGAACACGGTTGCCAGCACGAAGGCCGGCCCGATCGCCGCGGCCGCGATGACGAGCAGGTCGCCTAAGCCCAGAACGCGCTGCATTTCAACGACCGCGCAACAGCGAGTGACGATAGCCGTAGCCGGCATAGATGGCCACGCCGACGGCGAACCAGACGATGAACCGGATCCAGGTCGCCGTGCCCAGGCCCGTCATGATGAACGTACACAACAGCGCCCCCAGCGGCGCCGTCACGAAGATCAGCGGCGCGCGAAAGGGCCGTGCCGCCGCCGGCTTGCGCAGCCGCAGCACCAAGACGCCGATGCACACGATCGTGAACGCCGAGAGCGTGCCGACGTTGACGAGCGCGAGCAACGCTTCGATCGGAATCACGCCCGCGAGCAGCGCGACGAGCACGCCGGTCGTCAGCGTCGTCACGACCGGCGTGCACGTGCGCGGGTTAATCCGCGCGACGAACGGCGGCAGCATCCGGTCGCGCNNCGCGCGCCATCACGTAGAAGATCCGGACTTGTCCGAGCAGCGAGGTCAGCATGACCGTCGTCGTGCCCGCGAATGCGCCCGCGAACACCAGGGCCGCGAGCCAGCGCGGATTCCCGGCGCGGGTCACGGCATCGGCCATGCCGGCATTCGGATCGATCTTTTGCCACGGCACGAGGCCAACGGTGACGTACGCGATCCCCAGGTACAGCACGCAGCCGATCAGCAGCGAGCCGATCACCGCGCGCGGCACGTCGCGCACCGGATCACGCGCTTCTTCGGATGCGACCGTCACGGTGTCGAAACCGATATAAGCAAAGAACACCAAGCCCGCGCCGGCCACCACCCCGCTGGGGCCGGTCGGAAACGGCGGAACGAACAGCGTGCTGGCGGCCGCGCCACCGAAGAGCGCCAAGACGAACACGCCGATCGCGACGACTTGAACGACCACGAAGATCGTGTTCATCGACGTCGATTCTCGAATCCCGATCGCCAGCAGCGCGGTGATCGCCAAGATGACCGCGATCGCCGGCACGTCGATCTGCGAGTGCGCGAAATCGATGCGCCCAAGCGAAACGTGCAGCGTCGCCGGGTCGAACGCAAAGCCAGGCGTCGCGAGATGCGCGACGCGCGCCCAGACCGGCAGCGTGACGCCGTAATTCCCGATGAAGCTCTGGACGTAACCCGACCACGCTGCGGCCGTCGGCGCGACGCTGATGCCGTATTCGAGGATGAGATCCCAGCCGATGATCCAGGCCACGAACTCGCCCAGCGTCGCATACGCGTAAGTATAGGCGCTGCCCGCCACCGGGACCATCGCGGCAAGTTCGGCGTAACACAGCGCGACGAAGACGCAGGCCAGTCCCGAGAGCGCGAAGGCGGCGATCACGCCCGGCCCGGCCACGTTCATCCCCGCGCCGATGGTCGCGAAAATCCCGCCCAGCATCGTGCCCAAGCCGACGCCGATGAGACCCGGCACGCCCAGCACGCGGCGCAGCGCCACACCGCCGCCGGTGGCTTCGCGGTCGTGCGGCTGCGTTGCGACGAGTCGCTTCCAAACGTCGGTCACAACGGGCGGCTAAGCGGGCTGGAGATCGATGACGCGCGGGCGCAGTTGCAAGGCGCCCAGCATGTGCGCGTAGTCGGCCTCGGTCACCTCGCTCCAGGCTTTGCCCAGCAGCGCGATGAGCGCTGCTTCAACCACGTTCGTGCCGAACGAACGGCCGCCGAAATCGGGCGTCGTGGTCACCAGCGACGTCACGCCGCGCGCGCGCAGCTCTTCGATGTCGCGGCCCGTGAGCGTGTTGGTCAGCACCATCTTGCCGTCGAGCCGGTCGGGCATGAATTGGCGCATGAAGTGGAAGTCGCCGGCGATGATCTCGGCGTCGTCGTAGTATTCGGGATACTTGGGCTGCGGCGGCCGGTCTTGCTTCTTGCCCGTCGGATAGAAGAATTGGAACGGCAATTTGCAGGCGTCGGGCAAGTAGCGGCGCGCCATCTCCTCGAACTCGGCCAGGCCGTGCACCGGCTTGTCGAGATCGAGCGCGAAGATGAAGTCGCCGAAGATAACCTCCGCGCCGGCGGCGACGAGCGCCTGCGCCATGCCGAACCGATCAAGCGCGCTCACCATGAGCACGCGCTTACCGGCCAACGTTATGCCCAGTTCGCTCGCGAGATACCCGACCGCTTCACGTTCGAGCGTATTCTTGAGGCCGCTGCCGTCGACGACCGGCGTGATCTTTACCGCGTCGAGCAGCCGCAGTCCGTCGCGCAGCGCGTAGCGCTGCGTCCCGGCATACAAATAGACGTCGATCCCGCCCAGGCCGATCGCATCGACCGTGCCGTCGAGCGCGCGCAGCTTCGCCAGCGCGCGATCAATCGAGCCGTCCATGCCGACCCGCGTGATGTCGAACTGTTCGCCGAGCAGCTCGACCTGCGCGTGGTGATCGCGCGAGGACGAACCGAGCGAAACGCTGACGACGCGCTTAATGACGTTCGACCGCGGCGTCGTGCCGGACGGGAAAGTTAACCGAATTGGCGATGAAACATTCCGCGTGGGCGCGGGCGTGCAGCGCCGTGGCGCGGGCGATGTCGCCCGCGGCGATCGTGACGCGCGGGTGCAGCACGACCTCGGTAAAGCGCAGCCGCCCGTCCGCGAAAGTCATCGTTCCGACGGCTTCGTCGCGATAGGCCCGGACCTCGATTCCGGCGCGTGCGCACAGGGCGAGATAACTGAGCAGGTGACACGCGCTCAGTGCGCCCAGCAGCAAGTCTTCAGGGTTATGCAAGTGCGGATCACCGCGGAACGGAACGTCGGCGCTGCCGTGCAGCACCGGCTTGCCGGCGATGGAGAACGCGTATTCGCGCGAGTACGCCGCATAATCGACGGTTCCGCCGGCGCGCGCGCCCGTCCATTGCGTCACGCCGCGGTAGGTGTGCACGGCGGGAACGTGCGGCACCGCGCTCACGAGGCGAGGTTCCGGCGCTGGGCCGCCGCGGCGCGCACGGCGGCGACTTGCTCGCGCGTGATCGCGGTGTCGAACGCGCGCATGTCGGCCAAGCCGAACCCGCAGTTCGCCGCCATCCGCTCGATCTCACGGACCTGCGCGATATCGATGCCGCGGCCCAGCGTGAACGATTCGCACCGATTTTCGAGCGCCAGCACCGCCGTTTCGGACATGCACGCCAGCAGCGTCCCGCGCGGCAGATTCAGATCGAACGCCCGGTCCGGTTCGCGCACGCGCTGCGCGCGCAAGTCGCCCGGCACGCGCATGTTGCCGCCCTCGATCACGAGCACGTCGGGCCGTTCGAGGGCGACGCGCCGGCTGACGTCGTGCGGCAGCGACAGTTCGCACACCACGGCGCCCGTGCGCAGATCCTCCGGTTCGATCACGTCCGACGTCGACGACGTCGCGGTCAGCACGAGGTCGGCGCGCCGCACGGCGGCCGAGATGTCCAGCGTATACGAACTCGCACAGGGCAAGCGCCGCGCGAGTTCGGCATGCGCCTTGCGCAGCCGGGTCTCGTTGCGCGCGACCATGATGAGCTCGCGAACGTGCGGCGCGATCAGTTCGACGCAGGCCGAGCCGATCGAGCCGGTCGCGCCGACGACCGCGACCGTGGCGACCGATGCGTCGATCCCCATCTCCGCCGCGCCGCGAAAAAGGCTGCGCACGCCCGCGGCGATCGTGAGCGAATTGCCGGTCGTCACCGGGATCGGTGCACGCGCGGCAAGGGTCACGCCGGCGTCGCCGACCACGCCGGTAAACGCCCCCAATCCGGCGATCTCGGCGCCGAGTTCAACCCCGATGTCGATGGCGCGCAGAATTCGGGCGTAGACCTCTTCGCGCGGCAGTTCGAGCATCTGCTCGGGCAACAGCGGCGCCGCCACGAACCAGCCCTCGGTTTCGCGGCCGTCCGGCGTCCGGATCCCGGTCAGGTGCGCGGCGGCGTACTCCGGCATCCATTCGAGGATTTTGGCGACGATCGGGCGGCCTTTCCCGGCCGCACCGGGCTCGTAGCGCACGACGTCCTCGAACGACACGGGATGGATGACAAAGCAGAATTTGGCCATTTCTTGCGGGCAAGCATTCGCGCCGCGGCCGGATCGGCCCCGGTTCCCCCGGGCAAGCACCCAATCAGCCGGCCGCGCCGCCCGGCAGGCTCCACCTCTGCGCCCTGGAAGCGACTCGCATGCCGAATGAAACGCTAAGCACGATCGAAGAACTCCAGCGTATTCCGTCGCCCGGCCCGGCACCCCAAGCCCTCGCCTGCGACGGCACCGACATCTGGGTGGCCTCGGCCGAAACCCACCGTCTCTACGGACTGCGCGGGAACACCGGCGCGGTCTTCGAGGAGGCCAGCGCCCCCGGGACGCCGATCGGCATGGTGGTCACCGGCGAAGCGCTGCGCATGGTTACCGACGAACACGATGAGCGCTTCATCCGCAGATATATCGTCGGGCACGGCTTCAAGACCGATTCGCTTGCGTGTCCGAACGACACCGGTTCGTTCCTCGCTTACGACGGCGACAACTTATTTTTGAGCCAACGCTTCGACCAAAAAATTCTGCAGCTCGACATGTGGGGCGAAGTGCAGCGCACGATCGCCGCGCCGCGCCAGATTTGCGGCATGGTCATCGTCAACGGCTGCTTCTTCCTCATGACGACCGCCGACGTCGACGAACCCCAGGATTTCCGGCTGCTGCGCCTCGATGCGCGCAAACCCGAACCGCAGGTCACGGAACTTGCGCGTGTCCCCTTTTACGCGCGTTCGCTGGCCTGGGACGGCACGAAATTCTGGTCGAGCGCGAAGAAAGATAACGCGATCGTCGCGTTCGCGGCAATCGGGGTTTAAGGTCGCGGCCGAGGTGTGCCGCTCGTCGCCGCCAGGGTGCGGCCACGCCGGAAATTTCTCCTGTTGTGGGGAGTCAAACTGGTTTTAGTCGCTGCTGACTCGGGCGCGCCGGCTGCTCCTCCAAGTAATCATACAGCGCGTGCAGTTCGCCGTCCATCATGCCGCCAAACGTTTGCCAGGGCATCGCTATGGAGAGTTCACGACCCGCCGGTGTTTTGCCGGTCGCATCGCGGTTTGAAAGTCGCCGAACGTCCACGTACCGATGCCGTCGTGCGAGATGTTCGGCGCCGCTGGACCCGCCGGCCGGATGGTGCCGGCGAGATTCGCGCCATGGCAGTTCGTGCATCCGGCGATCGTCGCGATGTACGGGCCGCCGGTGAGCGCCGCGGACGACGCATCGCTCGGAGGTGCCGATGCAGCGATAGCCGGCGCAACGGGCAGCGGCGCAGCGCCCCGCGCGATCGTTCGGTCGACCGGCGGCAGGCGCCGCAGAAACGCGATCAGATCGTCGACGTCGGAATCGGTCATGACTGCATATTCGCGTGCCGGCATGACGCGCAGGTACGTGCCGTCCGGGCGTATGCCGGTCCGAATCTCGCGCCGTAGCGCTCAGCGCGAGCGGCGGGCAATCGCAAACGCCATGCGCAATATCGTCGCACGAACGGCGAAGGGCGAACGGAGGAACGGCGATGGACTTGGGGCTGCGCGGAAAGCGGGCCGTCGTGACCGGCGGCACCAAAGGCATTGGGCGCGCGATCGCGGAGACGCTCGCGGACGAAGGCGCCGCAATCGCCGTGTGCGCGCGCAACGCCGCGGAAATCGACGCTACGGTCGCGGCACTGAAAACGCGCGGCGTAGCCGCGGCCGGCCGCGTCCTCGACGTCGGCGATGCCGCGGCGCTCGCCGCCTGGGTCGCCGACGTCGCGGCGGAGTTCGGCGGCCTCGATATCGTCGTCGCCAACGTCAGCGCGCTTTCGATCGGCGACACCGATGAAACGTGGACCAATAGTTTCGAGATCGACCTGCTGCACAGCGTGCATCTCGTGACGGCGGCGATGCCGCACCTCGAGCGCAGCGACGCGGCCTCGATCACCACGATTTCGAGCGTTTCCGGCCGCGAGATCGACTTCGCATCCGGCTCCTACGGCGCGATGAAAGCGGCGCTCATTCACTACACGCAAGGCATCGCGTACAACCTGGCGGCCAAAAACATCCGCGCCAACTCGGTCTCGCCGGGGAACACCTATTTCCCGGGCGGCGTGTGGGAACAGATCGAAACCGGCAATCCCGAACTCTTCCGGGCCGCGCTCGCGCTCAATCCGACCGGCCGGATGGCCAAGCCCGAAGAAATCGCGCGCGCGGTCGCGTTCATCGCAAGCCCGGCGGCGAGTTTCATCACCGGCGTGAATCTCGTCGTCGACGGCGCGCTAACGCGCGGCGTGCAGTTCTAGGGCGCCCAAACGCAATGTCGTACGGAGCACCTGTCCGGATTCTGACCGCGTTGTTTTGCGCGATTGCCGTCGCCGGCGTCGCGAACGCGACGGCGCTCGATCCGTTTCTCTGGCTCGAAGACGTTCACGGCGCGCGGGCGCTCACGTGGGTCAAGGCGCAGAACGCAAAGACGCTGGCGGTCTTGCGCGCCGATCCGCGCTTCGCGCGGTTCGACGCCCAAGCACTCGCCATCGGCGAGGCCAAAGACCGCATTCCGGTGCCGCGGCTCCTGGACGGCCAAATCTATAATTTCTGGCAAGACGGCACGCACGTTCGCGGTATCTGGCGGCGCACGACGATCGCCCAGTATGCCGCTTCGGCACCCGTTTGGACGACGGTGCTCGACCTCGACGCGCTCGCGAAGACCGAAGGCAGGAACTGGTTTTTCCAAGGCGCCGACTGCGATTCGCCTAGCCGCCGGCGCTGCCTGATCTCGCTTTCCGAAGGCGGCGAAGACGCGTCGACCGTGCGCGAGTTCGATCTGGGGACGGGCCGCTTTGTGCCGGGCGGCTTCACGCTGCCGCACGGCAAGCAGGACGCGGCGTGGGCCGATGCCGACACGCTGCTGGTTTCGCGCGAGTGGCGCCCCGGAGAATTGACGGCCTCGGGCTATCCCTACGTCGTCAAGCGCCTGCGCCGCGGAAAGGCGCTCGCGGACGCGACGGAACTCTACCGCGGAACGAAAGCGGACGTCGGCACCGACCCGTTCGAGTTCTCGGACGGAGGCGGACAGCGTGTCTTGGGCGTCGTGCGGCACAGGTCGTTCTTCGAGACCGAGACGCGGTTGCTCACGCCGAGCGGCTTGCGCGTCCTCGCCGTCCCGCGCAAGTCCGATCTCGCGGCGCTCCTCGCGGGGCGGCTGCTGGTCAGGCTCAACGAGCCTTGGCACGTGAACGGCGCATCGTTCGGCCAAGGATCGCTCGTCGCGCTCGATCTGCAGGCGGTGCGCAATGATCCCGCCCATCCCAAACCGGCACTGGTCTACGGGCCGGGTCCGCGCGCGACGCTCGCCGAGGTCGCGGCAACGCGCGCTCGGCTCATCGTCACGACGTACGAAAATGTCCGCGGCCGCGCGGCGGTCTATGCGCCGGAACCCGGCGGGCGGTGGTCGCGGCACCCGCTCGACGTCCCCGACAATTCGAGCATCGACATCAGCGCGGCGAGCGACACCAGCGACGACGCCTATCTCTCGGTCACGGGTTACTTGACGCCGACGACGTTGCGCAGCGTCGACACGCGGACGCTCGCGTCGTCGATCGTCAAACGGCTGCCGCCGCGCTTCGAGGGGTCGCGCGATCTGGTCGAACAGCGCACGGCGATCTCGACCGATGGCACGCGCGTTCCCTATTTCGTGGTGCGCCCCAAGCGGCTGCGCCGCGATGGGCAGAACCCGACGATCCTGTACGGCTACGGCGGTTTTCAAATCTCGCTGACGCCGTCCTACAGCGGAGCGCTGGGCAAGCTCTGGCTCGAACGTGGGGGCGTATACGCCGTCGCCAACATCCGGGGCGGGGGCGAATTCGGTCCCGCCTGGCACGAAGCGGCTTTAACGATCCACCGTCAGCGCGCGTACGACGACTTCGCCGCGGTCGCGAAAACGCTCATCGCGACGCGCATCACGAGCCCACGGCATCTGGGCANNAACGGCGGCCTGCTCATGGGCGTTGAATTTACCCAGCATCCCGAACTTTTCCGCGCCGTCGACATCCAGGTGCCGCTGCTCGACATGCTGCGTTTCGAGAAGATCGCCGCCGGCGCGTCGTGGGTCGGCGAATACGGCAGCGTCGCCAGGCCCGCGCAGCGCGCGTTTCTGGCGAAAATATCGCCCTACAACAACCTGCGGCCGGGCGTCGCGTATCCCGAGCCGTTCATTTGGACGACCACCAAAGACGATCGCGTCGGACCCCAGCACGCGCGGAAATTCGCCGCGAAATTAGCGGCGCTGCACGTGCCGTATCTGTACTACGAAGTGCTCGAAGGCGGCCATGGGGCGGGCGCCAACCTCGCCGAGCGCGCGTTCACGTCGGCGCTGGAATACACGTATTTCGCCCGGCGCTTGGGCAACTGACCGCGCGCCGAGCGAAACGATGAGTGAGGGTCAGGCCGGCACGGGCGCGGCGACCGCAGCCTCGAATTGGGCGGTCGCGTCGGCCGTTTGCCGATCGCTGAAGAGCTCGGCGGCGACGGCCGCCGTCAGCGTGTAGGTGTCGAGACCGGACTGCGCGAGCCGGCCGATTTCCTCGACCGAACGGATGCTCGCAACGAGCAGTCGGGTTTCGCTGTCGAGCCGGCTCAGAATCGTCTGCATCGCGACGATCTCGGCGTGCCCGTCGCGGCCGCTGTCGTTGATGCGGCCCAGAAACGGCGCGGCGTACTCGACGCCGACCGTGGCGGCGGTCAGCGCTTGGTGCGCGGAGAAGAGCGCCGTAAAGGTGGTGATGATGTCACGCGACCGCAGCCGGCGCACGACTTCAACCCCCAGCCGCGTGATCGCCACTTTGACGACGACGCGGTGGTTGATGGCCGCCAGCGCCCGGCCGTTCTCGACCATCTGGTCGGCGGTCGCGCCCCAGGTCTGGATGTGCACCTCGTGGATGCCGTGTTCGAGGGCGACGTGGACCAAATTGGTCAGCGCGGGAACCGTGCACGGTATGCCGGACGCCGCCAGCACCTTCGGATTCGTCGTCACGCCGTAAAACAACCCCGTGGAGAGGAAATCGTCCATCTCCGCGCGGTTGGCGGAATCGAGATAGAGGCGGATGCGGCCTTCGCCGGGCCGTACGAATGTTGTCATCATCGAATACCTTTCGCGCTGGATTGAACGGGCAGCGTCACCTCGTAACGCCATGGCGGGTCGGCTCCCGCACGGCTGCAGGTGATGGCCGAAACGTGTACAGCGAAGCCGAGCGCCGACGAGATGCCGGCATCATCAATATCGGCAAGATCGGTCGGACTCATAACACCCGCGCCCTCCAATCCAACCAAGAGGGCGCCCATGAAGCTGTCGCCGGCGCCGACGGTATCGACCAAATCGATCGGCTGGGCCGCCTGGTGGACGTTGCGGCCGCCCCGCGCGTAGGCCGTCGCGCCGTCGCCGCCCGCGGTCACGACGACGAGCGCGGTGCCGTTCGCAAGCCAGCGTTCGGCGACCGCCGCCGGCGTCCGCGCGGGCTCCAGCCAGGCCAGATCGGCCGTACTGATCTTGACGAGGTCGGCGAGCTCGACAAGCGCGGCCAGGCGCTCGCGATACGCGCCCTCCCGACCCGCAACCACGTTTTGGCGCACGTTGGGATCGAGGGTGAGAACGCGCCGGCCCTTATTGGCCGCGAACAAGCTGGCGAAATTGGCGCCGAACGGATCGTCGACGGGCAGCAACGCCCCGAAGGCCAGGTGCAAGACCGTGACGTCGGCGCTCAGGTCGCCGCCCGGCGCCCAAAAGCGCGGCGCGGCACCTTGGTCGTAGAACGCATAGCGCGGCTCGGTGCCGGAGAGATCGACGAACGCCAGGATCGAGGGCCGGTCGAGCCGCGTCACGTAGCGCGTATCGACCGAACTGCGGTGTAACGCGTCGATGAGCCGGGTGCCGAAAAAATCGGTCGAAATGCTGCCCAAAAAGCCGGCGCTCACCCCAAGCCGTCCGACGGTGACGGCGACGTTGAAGGGCGAGCCGCCGGGGTGTGGGACGTATGAGGCTTCGCCCGCCGCGGTCTGCGCGGGCACGAAATCGATCAGGGCCTCACCGCAGGAAACGATCATCGCACGACCTCCGCGGACGCGCCGTCGAGAGCATCGACCGCGGCCCAAAATGGTTCGGGAATCGGTTCGGCCAGGAACGCCACGATCTGTTCGGATTCGGCCCGTGAGCGGCAGCCCGCAACGACGGCGGCCACGGCTTGATGGCGCAGCGGAAACTGCAGCGCGGCGGCGGGCAGCGCGACCGCGTATCGCGCGCAGAGCGTTTCGAGTTGCGCGACGCGCGCGACGATTTCGGGCGGCGGCGGCAAATAGTTGTAGCGCGCCTGCGGCGTGACGCCGGTCGCCAAGATTCCCGAGTTAAACGGCGCGGCGGCGATCACCGCGATGCCGCGCTCGCGGCAGCGCGCGAAGAGCGGCGCGCTCCCGGTACGTTCAAGTAGAGTATAGCGGCCGGCCAACATAAAGCAGTCGATCTCAGGCGCGTCGGCGAGCCGCACGCAGGCCTCGATCTCGTTCACGCCCGCGCCGATGGCCCCGATCAGTCCCGCGTCCTTGGCCCGCTGCAGTTCCGGCAGCGCCGCCGCGCGGACTTGCGCGAGCCGCTCTTCGTACGTCGCGCCGTGCGTCCAGCGATCGATGTCGTGCACGAATACAACGTCGAGGCGATTGGTGCCCAGACGTTGCAGGCTGTCCTCGATCGAACGGCGGACGCCGGCGGCGCTGTAGTCGAATACCGGCGTGAACGGCAGTTCGTCGACGAAGATGCCGCCTTGGCGCGGCGTCAGCCGAGCCGGCGGAACGAGGCCATGCGGCCGCAGCAGACGTCCGACCTTCGTCGAGAGTGCGAACGAATCGCGCGCGAACCCGCGCAGCGCACGGCCCATGCGGTGCTCACCCAAGCCGTAGCCGTAGAGCGGCGCGGTGTCGAAATAGCGCACGCCGCCGTTGTACGCGGCCACCGCAGCGTTGACCGCTTGGGCTTCGTCGACGGCGGCGTACAAATTGCTCAAAGCGTTGCCGCCGAATCCGAGCGGGGTGACGGTCACGCTGCTTCGGCCAAGCCGGCGGCGCTGTCCGAGATCGTTCACGGTGCGCACTCCCTCCCGTCACATCGTCGGTCCTCCTGCGACGTTGACTCGGCGCACACCGGTCTTTACCGGACCTCAATCTCCGCAGGTCGCACGGGGACCGCAGCGCAGCCGGAGAGCGGCCACGCCAGTTTCGTTTTCTTGAGAGTGGTCCGCGCCTCACGGATCGGCATTGAGCAAGTAGACTAAACGTGGTAGACTAAGCCGTGAGCAAAACGATCACTATGCATGAGGCAAAGACACACCTGTCGCGGTTTGTGCAAGAATTACGCGACGGGCAAGAGAGTGAAGTTATCATCTCCGTGTCGGGCGTTCCCTGCGCTCGCCTCGTGCCATACACCCCCAGAAAACGCGCACTTGGTATGGATCGCGGGTTCGTCTCCGTCGGTCCCGACTTCGATGCTGCGGACGAAGAGATCGCTGCGCTTTTTCATTCTGGCGATTTACGGTGAACAGCGACGATGACCAACTAGCAGCTCCCCGACGAATCTTGCTTGATACAAATGCGTTTTTGTGGGCCGTCCAGGAGCCTGACAAGCTCGAAGACACAGCGCGCGAAGCGATAGAGGATCCGGATACCGAGGTGTATATCTCCTCTGCGGTAGCTTGGGAAATCGCAATCAAACACGGGAAAGGAAACCTTCCGCTGCCTCTCGCGCCGCTGATGTACGTTCCCTCTAGGATGAAGGCTCTTGGCTTTATCGATCTTCCGATTACCCAAGAACACGCACTCGCCGTCAGCCTCCTTCCAGCGATCCATGCCGACCCATTCGATCGGATCATGATCGCACAAACACAGGTTGAGGGTCTGGCATTCGTAACGCGCGACGCTCGCGTGTTGACGTACCCGATCAATACAATCAGGGCATAAACCGATCAGCCGGCGCGAACCTTGGTTTCCGCCTCGGCCTTGAGCGCCGCCAACATCATCTCGGAGTTCTCGCGCACTTTTTTGGCCAGCGTCGGACCGATCAATTCCGCCAGCGTGGGAACGCCGAAGTCGTATTCGACCGTGAGCTTCACATGCGTTCGTCCGGACCGATCCTCGAAGGTCCAGGCACCTTCAAACGTGTCGAGGTCGCCTTCGATGAGTTTATAGTCGATGCGCGGCGCGGCGTCGTCGAAACGGTCTTCTTCGGTCCATTCGATCGGCGCGTCCTCGATCAGCGTTTTCCAGCGCGTCACCACGTACGCGGCGCGGCGCTCGAGAACCGTCACCGACTCGACGTCGGGCATGAATTCGGGAAAACGCTCCTGCTCTTTGGCTAATTCGTAGACGTCGCGCGCGGGCGCGTCGATGACGATCGACGTTTCAACGAACGCCACCGTTCAGCGGCCCACGGCGGCCGGCGGCAGCGCACCCAGCCGCGCGACGGCGACGCCGACGGCTTCTTCGAGAGCATGCAGCGCGGTTGCGATTTGCGCCGCCGTTACGATGAGCGGCGGTTCGAGCCGGATGACCTGCTGGGCGTTGAGCGTCCAGGCGGCTGTGACGCCGCGCTTGAGCAACTCGGGGATGATCGTGCCGGCGTAGCCTTCATTGGTAAGTTCGACGCCGACGAGCAGACCCGCCCCGCGGACGCCGGCCACCGCCGCCGGATAGCGCGCCGCGATCGTCTGCGCGCCGTGCAACAGTTCGCCGCCGCGCTCGCGCGCGTTGGTCACCAGATCGTCGTCGAAGACCACCGCGATTGCCGCCAGCGCCGCCGCGCAGGCGAGTTCATTGCCCCCGAAGGTTGACGTGTGCATGAGCGGCGCACGCGCATACGCCGCGTTCCATGCGCCGGCGCGCGCGATGTACGCGCCGATCGGCATAACTCCACCCGACAAGCCTTTGGCCAGCGTCATCACGTCGGGGACGACCTCCTCGGCATCGCACGCGAAGAGCGTGCCGCAGCGGCCAAGACCGGTTTGCACTTCGTCGATGATGAGCAGCGCACCGCTGCGGTCGCACACCTGTCGCGCGGCGCGCAAATAGCCGGGCGGTGCGAGACGAACGCCGCCTTCGGCCTGCACGGGCTCGACCACGAACGCGGCGGCGTCGCCGGTCTGGGCCGCGAGCGCGTCGAGATCGCCGAACGGCACGTGCACGACGTCCGGGACCAGCGGCGCGTATGCCGTCTGATAGTAGGCCCGCCCGCTAACGCTGAGCGCACCGAGCGTCTTGCCGTGATAGGCGTTGACCGTCGCAACGATCTTCGTGCGTTTGGTCGCGGCGCGCGCGAGCTTGAGCGCGCCTTCGACGGCCTCGGCGCCGCTATTGGCGAAGAACGAAATTTGCAGATCGCCCGGCGTTATTTCGGCAAGACGTTTCGCCAACCGGCCCATGATCGGGTTGAACATCGTGCGGCCCGAAAGCGCCATGGCGTCGAGTTGCTCACGCACCGCGGCGAGCACGCGCGGATGGCGGTGGCCGAGCGTGAACACGCCGTACCCGCCGGCGAAATCGAGATACGTCTTGCCGGTATGGTCGGTGATCGTACAGCCCTGCGCCGAAATCTCGACCGGACTGCCCGACAGCTTCATCACGCGCGCCAGCGGCGGATTGAGGTAAGCGCGGTAGTTTTCGTACGTCTCGTCGAAAATCGCCTGCGATGCCGCCGGCATCGTTAGCGGGTCCACGTGCGGCGAACACGCGCGGGCCCGACGCCGCCGGCAGCGGCGCGTTCGCGGTCCACTAGGCGACGGCGCATTCCGGTACCGATTCGAGCCGCGCGATCGTCTGCCGCACCAACCCCAGAGTCTCGGCGGCGGTGAGCGTGCGCATCAGCCGTTCACGCAAGTCGCTCGCGCCGTAGAAACCTTTGAGATAATAGCCGAGATGCTTGCGCATCTGCGGGACCGCACGCGCTTCGCCCCATTCGGCGACCATCGTTTCGTAGTGCACGACGGCGAAGCGCAGACGGTCGGCGGCCGACGGATGGGGTGCCGGTACCTCGCCGTTCATGAGCGCGCGCAACGCCGACACCAGCCACGGATTGCCGAGCGTCGCCCGGCCGAGCATGACGCCGTCGACCCCGCTTTCACGCATGCGCGCGAGCGCGGCGTGCGCATCGGTCAAATCACCGTTGCCGATGACCGGAATGTCGATGGCGGCCTTAAGTTCGGCGATGCGCTGCCAGTCGGCGCTGCCGCGATAAAGTTGCTTGGCGGTCCGCGCGTGCAGCGTCACCGCTTGCACGCCGGCGGCTTGCGCGCGCTTGGCGACGTCGATGAAGACCAGATCGTTCTCCGTCCAGCCCAACCGCATCTTGATCGTCACCGGGCAATCGACGGCCGCGACGACGGCGCGCATAATCGCCTCGCAGCGGTAAACGTCACGCAAACACGCGCTGCCGCCCTCGGTTTTCGTGACTTTGGGTGCCGGACAGCCGAAGTTGATGTCAACGATATCGGCGCCGCATTCACGCACGATTTTCGCCGCTTGCGCCATGATCGCGGGATCGTTGCCCCACAATTGGGTCGAGACCGGCTGCTCGAGGCCGTGCTGGTCAATCATTTCCATCGTCCGCGCGCTGCCGAACTGCAGCGCGTTGGACGAAACGAATTCGGTTACCGTCAGTCCGAACCCGAAGGGTTTGTAGAGCGCGCGTAGGGTACGGTTGGTGACGCCCGACATCGGCGCAAGCACGATCGGAGGCCAGATTTCGTGCGGACCGATCCGCAAAGCAGAGACGACGCGAGCCATGACGGTCCAGTATAGCGCGCCGTGGCAAGGGGCGGCGACTTTCTTTGGATGCAGTCCGCTGCCGACCTGGATTAGGGCGGGCGCGGACACCCGGATCATCCCGCTCGCGGTGCTGCGCTCGACACCTTCGTGCAGCGCAAGTCCAGCGGCTCAGCATTACAGCAGTGCCTTCGCCGAAGGGGCGCCGGTGCGGGCGCGGTAAAATCGCGCGATGGACGCTTGCCGGGCTGAGAGCACCTGGTCGCTTGCCGAAGCCGGCAGCGCTGCCGAACCGGTCGTCGACGTCCGCGACGTCACGAAGGATTGGATTGAGCGGGCGGCCTTCGGCTTTGGCCGGACGCGGCGCTCGCCGGTCCTCGCGGGCGTGAGCTTCAAGATCGGACGCGGCGAAGTGGTCGCGGTTCTCGGTGAAAACGGGGCCGGCAAGTCGACATTGCTCAAGATCGTCGCCGGGTTGGCCCGGCCCGATGCCGGCAGCGTGCGGGTCTTCGGCGCTGATTGGCGCCGCTCGACCCCCGAACTCCAGCGCCGCGTTCGCTACTCCGGCGGCGAACGCGGCTTCTATTTCCGGCTGACCGCTCGTGAAAATCTGGCGTTCTTCGGCGCGCTGGACGGGATTGGCCCGAACGCGCTGCACCGGCGAATCACGGACGTCGCCGAGATCCTCGATCTGGGTCGGGTTCTCGACCGGCGCTTCGCTACGTTTTCGTCCGGACTTCGCCAGCGGCTGCTCGTCGCGCGAGCGCTTTTGACCCAGCCCGAGCTGCTGGTGCTCGACGAGCCGACGCACGCGCTCGATCCGGGCCACGCCGCGCAGGTCCGCCGGCTCGTGCGCGAGACGCTCGTCGCGCAGGCGAACGTGACCGTGATCGTCGCGACGAACCTCATCGACGAGGCGGTCGAACTCGGCGACCGCGTCGGCGTGCTGCGCGCGCAGCGTTTGACGTTCGTTGAGCGCCCGCAAGAGCGCGGTGACGACGGCCCGATTCGCGCGCTCTTCGGGCTTCCTCACCATGGCTGATGCGGCCGCGCAGCTCGGCGCGATCGTGCGCCGTGATGCGCTGCTGGCGCTGCGCGCGCCATTCGGCTTCCTGGCCCGCTGGATCAGCCCGCTCATCGCGATCGCCGGATTCTCTTTCGTCTCACGGCTGGTCGATCCGCACCGCGCGCTTGCCGTCGACGGCGCGCACGGCGGATACTTCGCTTACGTCAGCGTCAACTTGGCGTTCATGCTGCTCGCCGCGAGCGCGCTGCAGGCCGTCATGCAAAGCGTCCGGTACGATCAGATCGTTGGGACCCTCGAACCCATCTTCGCGACGTCGATCCCGGCCTGGCTCTTCGCGGCGGGCTGCGCGGTGTGGCCGATCACCGTGAGCTGCGCACAAGTGGCGTTGAGCCTTGCCGTCGCGGCGACATTCATGGGGCTCGATCTGCACGCGATCGATCCGCTCTCCTTGCTCACGTTTGCGGTTTTGAGCGTCGTGACGATGTCCGCGATCGGGCTGTTCAGCGCCGCCGGCGTGATCGCGTTCCGGCAAGTCCCGCCCAGCGACTACCTCATCGGCGGTGCGGCGACGCTGCTGGCCGGAACGCTCTTTCCCACCCGGCTCTTTCCGCCCGTCGTGCAGGCCGTGTCGTGGTGCCTGCCGCTCACCCATATGCTGCGCGGACTGCGCGCCGCCGTCGCGGGCAAGTCGCTCGCCGCGACGGCGGGTGACGTGGTCTGGCTGGCGATCGCGGGCGGTATTCTGCTGCCGGCGTCGTTGCTTGCGCTCAGCTATGCCGTCGAACGCGCTCGCCGTGAGGGAACACTCGGACACTATTGACATGCGTTCGGTGGACCGTTGACGCCGTTTTGTTCGCCGCAGTATCGTAGCAGCGATGAAACGCGCCGCCGCATCCCCCTTCCCGGAGCGACGCGCAAACGTGGGCGCGGATGACGAACGCGGCCGCCGCGACGTGAACGGCCGGACCGAAAGCGTCCGCTTCGAGTCCCTCGATGAGCGGGCGTTGACGGTGCGTGAGGCGGCGGCCTGCGCCGCTCTCGCGAGGCACGAGGTGCGGTTTAGCGTTGGCCGCTCGACGATTGCGGTGCGGTTCTCGCGCGCATCGGCGGCGGCGGCCTTCGCCGATCGCTTCGGCGATATGCCCGCGACACGAGCGGCCGATCTCACCGTCTACGCGGTCGTGAACGACCGTGGAGCGTTCTTCTGGCGAACGCCCGAGCACGTCCGTTGCTGGCCGCGCGACCTCGACGATGCGCTCTTGGTGTTCTTCGCCGATAATTTCGCGATGCACGAATATCTCAGCAGCGGAACGGCGCTCGGTTTGCACGCGGCGGTCATTGCATCGGCATCGCATCTCATCGCGCTCACCGGCGTGAGCACGGCCGGAAAAACGACGACGGCGCTCGCGGCCGTTGGGCACGGCTTCACGCTCTATTCGGACGAACGCTGCATCATCGACGACGGTTGCGTCGTCTCGTTCCTGCGCGCGATGACGCTGCGCGCCGGCGGGCGCGCCGCTCTGCTCGCCGGTAGTGCCATCGGCGACCGGCTCGAGCCCGTCCTGCGCGCACTGCCCGCGCAAGACGATGTGTCGCTGCGGCCGCGAACGTTGGCCGGCGCGGGGGCGGGCGGACCGGCGCGCCGGCTCGACGCGATCTTCATCATTGAGGGGCAAGCCGCGCAGCCGCATGTCGAACGGCGCGAGCCGCTCGAAGCGCTCCCGGTGATCGCGCTGTCGACGATCTGCCGTGAACGCGGTCTCGAGCGCATTGCGCGGCTCAGGCGCGAATTCGGGTCAATCAGCGTGTACGGTTTGCAGTTGGGCACCCCGGACGACACGGTGAACGCCATCGCGGCGGCGCTGCGGTGAAGCTATCGGCCGGCACCCGGGCCGAACTCGTCGCGCTCGTCGCAACGCGCCGCGGGCGTGCCCGGCTGACCATCGCTGGGAAAAGTATGGAGCCGCTGCTGCGCGCGGGGATGGTCATCGACGTTGAACCGCTCACCGACGATCCGCGGGTCGGCGACATCCTGGTCTTCGTCACGAAGTCGGGGCTCGTCGCGCATCGCTTGATCGGCGGCGAGCGATTCGCGTTCGGCGCCGGCGTGCGCGGTACGCGCGTTTGGCGTGGTAACGCGGCGGTGAGGACGTTCGTAACGGCCGGCGACGCGTTTCCCGATCGCGAGGAAATCGTGCCGGCGAGTTCGGTCGTCGGCCGGGTCGCCGCCGTGTGGGCCGGTCCGCAAGCCGGTGCGGCACGACTCGACGATGCGCGCTTTCGACGTCGCGGCAGGTGGTATGTCCGCTCGCGACCGCTGCGCACGGCCGTCAGTCGCGTGCGTGGCGCGCTCCGCCTGCTCCGAATCGATCCCGCGCGTCTGAGCGTTCCGCCCGCCTACGGCCCGGTGCTGCGCGCGACGGCGGCGTTCGAGCGCGGTCATTTCGCCGCCGCGATCGACGCGCTCGCGGTGCTGCCCCCAGCCGATCTGGTCGCCTTCGCGCAGCGCCATCACCTCGGCGGCTGTTTTGCGGGCTGGCTCGCCGCGGCCGCGCAGGCGGGGGTCGCCGTCCCACCCGCGCTCGACGATCATTTTCGCCGCGCGCGCTGGATCAACGCGCTGCAAGCCGGCCGGATCGTTCATTGCGTGCGCGAGGTACACGAGCACTTCGCGGCGGCCGGAATTCCGCACATTTTCCTCAAGGGCGGTGCGCGCTTGAGCGCCGGCGAGGCGCAGGCCGACCTGCAGTTTTCCGCCGACGTCGACGTGCTCGTTCCGCCGCATTTCGTGGCGGCTGCGCTGGCCGCGTTACGCGCAGCCGGCTATGCCGATCTGCGGCCGGCGCACGCACGGCCGGCGTATGCGCAGACGCACCATCATCGCGAGCCGCTATCGTCGCCGCGCCTTAACGTGCCGGTCGAAGTACACACGGCGCTCGCGGCGCCCGGGACCGTCTCGGCACCGCTCGACTACGCGGCCTTGGTCGCGTCGGCGCGCGAGGTCGAGGGACCGGCGGGCGTCGTGCGCGTTCTCGATGAGGTGGCCTCGGCGCTGCACCTCCTGTATCACGGGCGCGACTTGCGGATGTGGCGTGACGTCGTCCTCTTATCGCGCAAGCTGCGCGCGTTCAACGTCGAAGCGCGAGCGCTCTTCGACGCGCTGGTCGCTCTCGAACGCTTCGATGCGTTCCGGTTATCGGCCGTCGTCGCCGTGGCGGATCATCTGGCATTCGATCGGCCGCTGGCAAACGCGACGCGACGCTACGTCGGCTGGGCCGAACTTCGCGAGGAACTTCCGGCGAACGCCCGCGACACGAATCTTCTCGAGTCGCTCATCGGCCGGTGCCCGCTCGAGATCGGGCGCAGCCGCGCGCGCCCGTTGGTCGCTGTCGGCAAGTCCGCGGCGGCGCTGCTGGCGCTCGTGTACGCCTGGCTGCGCCGGCGCCGCGTAGCCGGAGTCGGCTGCCGCCGTCCGTGAAGACGGCGGCAACCGGCGAGGAGATTCGGGCTAGGGGCGGCCCGTGTGGAACTGCGCCAGATGCGGCCGGGCTAACGCTGCAGCCGTCGTTGAACGGAAGCCCGTCGGGAAGTACGTCACGACGCCATTGGCAATGAGGTCGTAGCTGGAATCGACGGTGTGCGGATCGCTCGCCGAAGGCGGCGCTGCCGCCAGCTTGACCAAGTCGATCACGGCGATCCAGGTGTCTTCGAGGTTGAAGATCGCTCCACAATGCGTGCAGCCCGTGATATTGAACGCGGCGATCGCGTGCGGATCGAGCGCGTCGTCCCACAGCGTTCCGTCCGGCAACGGCGGCAAGTTTGCGAAGATGCTTTTGCCGAACTGCAGCGGAGCGGTGGAGCTTTGCGGAAGCGCCGCGACGCCGATCGGTGTGACGGCCCCGTTGAATTGATACTGGTCGGCGCTGGACTGGCCGCAAAACTCTGCGCTGAAGAACGCGAGGTGTCCGACCGAATCGATGGCGATGTTCGTTACGGGGACCGCGCATTGCACCGCGGTGTTGAATCCGAAGAGCGACGATGTGAGGCCCGTCGTCGTCTCGGGTGCCGTGAACCGACCGGAGGACGGGCTGTTCAAGCTCGGCGCGTTGATATTGACCAAGTACGCCGTGTTCGTCCCGTTCGGTGTGTTCCTCCCGGTGATCTCTTCGGTCGAAACGGCGACTCCCGTCGAGGGGTCGACCGCGCCCGCGTCCGGATTGTCGAGCCCCGCCGGTTGCGGGCTCAAGTGATAGACGGCGGGACTGCCGAGCGGGACGATGTCGATCGACTGCGACCCCGTCGGATAGCCGAAGTAGTTGGGAGAGAAGATCGTGTCGGTCTTGGAATCGTAACCGAAGTTTTCCGAGACGTTGACCGCCGTCGTCGAGAGGTGGATGTTCGGGCTTGCGGCCAGCGCCGAGGAGTACAATTCGTACCCGTTGCCGGTCGCGTAGACGATCGCTTTGTCCGTCGAATCGTAGACGGCACCGCAAATCACGCAGCCGCGGCTACTGTTCGGAACGCCGCTGGCCGCATCGGTTTGGTACGTCGCTTTAACGGCCGGTGCGGACGGAAGCGTAGAGAGGTCGAGAACGTTGACGGTCGGATTGAAGAACGAAAAGCAATACAGAAGTTTATCGTTCGAATCCGGTGTGCAGGCGCTGGGCGCTGGATTGAGCGGGACCTGAATCGGCGTAAAGGCCGCGCGGATGATCGAATCAGCACTCCGGAGCGCGGAATTGAGCTTCGACCCGTTGCCGATTTCGACGACCGACAGCCCGCTGGAATTCGGCACGAACGCATAGGTCGGACCGTTCGGCGACGTATAGATTCCCAGCGCGTTCGAGGCGTTGGGATTCGGTGACGCCGACCCCGGCGTGAGAACCGCGTTGGTGACGTTCGCCGCCGGCAGCCCGGTGGCGGTGGCCGAATAGGTGATGCTCGCGACGCTCGCTCCCGAGTACGCGACCGTGATGCCCGCTTCATCGGCCGGCGACTTTAGCGCTGTCTTCGATAACGCGCCGTTGGTGGCGTCGGTCGTCGTCAGCGTGACGGGATTTTCGAAAGCGGCCGGCCCGACGATCAAGTTTTGATCGGCGTCTTCGAGTAAAACCGTAAGACCGATCGTCGCCGGCGACCCGGTTGGCGGAGATGTGGTCGCTAAACTCAGCACGGCGTATTTAACGACACCTTGGAGCGAGATCGCGATCGTCGTCGTCCCGACCGGGTTGACGTAAACCGTCCCAGTGGTGTTCGTCGAGAGCAACTTGCCTGTGCCGCCGGTCTGGTCGTACGTGCTCAGGGTGAATACGTGATTGCCCGCTGGGACGTTCAGCGACGCCGTGCAGATGTACGAGCCGGAAACCGACGGATTCGGTTGGCAATTCGGCGACGACGGCGTCAAATTCACGATGACGGGATTCGCGCCGTCGGTGAGGATTTTGAGTGATTCCGTGCTTGGCGAGATGTACAGCGGCCCGGGCTTGGTCGCCGGCTTGGGCTTGGGCGTGATCGCGACCGCGATCGCGACGTTGCCGGTGCCGGCGGTCCGCGCAATCGCTTGCGTGGCGGCGTTTCCGCCGAATGACGGCGCCGCGCCGCCGGTGGGCGCGCTGACGTTCGCGCCGCCGCCGCCGCAGCCGCTCAGGGTCACGGCGAAGAGCGATCCGAGCAACGCAAAATAGACCCGCTTCATGGGGGTTCGCATGACTTGCCTCTGCCTCTCTGCGGATGAGCACGGCAAATAGACGTGCTCCGATTCTTATTGCATGAGCACTATCGTCTGTGTTGTCCTTATCTTCTGTTTTTGTTCGGGTCGCGGCGCAGGCTGATCGCCACGCGTCCCGCCGATCAGCTCACGATGATGACCACGGAGCTGGTCTCGGCTTCGGCGAGAATCTCATGCGCGGTAAAGGTTGCGAGAACGCGCGGGGCTTCGTAGCGCGAGTCTAGGTTATCCTCGACGATGGGTTCGTTCACGAATGCTCCTTACGAAAGGTGAAGCGAAGAAGCGCAACGCCAGATAGGCGAAAGCTGATGGCGAGCGCAGATGCGGTTGCGTCCGACCGGAAATCCTTCCCGACTCGGAAAGCTAAAGGTGCAACTGCCGCATCGGCGGGCCGGCAAAGACGTCATACAGGAAGCAATGGACCAAAGCCGGACCCAAGGCGGTAGAATGCCCTTTAAGAGTAGATACGGACTCGAGTATTGACTATGGGACGAAAGGTTCTTCGTTAGGGACTAAAGCTTCTGCCGGACAGCTTCAGGGCTTGGAATGGAGGTCGGTTGCGGGTGATCTTTCCCAAGGCGGTCGGCGATCTTGAAATTCGGGAGACGGGCGACGAGGTGCTCGTTCACGATCCGCTTCACGACAAGGTCCACGTCCTCAATCGGACGGCGGGCTTCGTTCTCGCACTTTGCGACGGAACCCGGACGGCCGGCGAAATCGCTCACTCGCTCGGAGCGGCGTTCGGAACGGCGGGACCCGACGTTGGAGGCGACGTCGAACGCATCATCGATGATTTCGCCGCCGCCGAATTGATCGAGACCGCGAAGCCCGCACCGCCGCCGTAACGGCAGCGACGGCCACCGCGGCGTTTCACATTGACGCGCCGTAACCGCCGCCGCGGGACGGTTTCAGCCGACGGAGCCGGCCATGTTGACGGCTGGGCCGAGATCGTGGTTCGCCTCGATCCGATCCGAATGTCTCGGACCGCACCGGCAAACCACGCGAGTTCGCGCGCCAGCCGCTGGGCCGCGAGGACGCAAGTAACCGCATCGATTCGCTCCGAGCCGAAGTACACGCTGCCCTGCATCCACAAAAAGCCTTCTTCGATGAGGACTTTGCGAATCTCTAAAGTACGCATTATTCGGCGAGGAACCGGGATACGCGCGCTTGAGCGCATCTTGATCGAGGTCGAAGCTGATCGCGTACACGCACATCTCAGACGACGGCGGAACCGGCAAGTCGATCCGCGGATGTCCCACGGTATCCGACTCGCGCTCAAACAGCATGCTGTTCATAGCAAGGATGATATCAGCAGCCCAATCGCGTGCCGCACGCGGCGCAGAATGCCGCATCCGGGCGAGCGGCGGGTGCGCCGCAGCCCGTGCAGAACCGAGCGGCGCCGGGCTCGTTTGCCGCAAGCACCGTACTGGACAGCGTTCCATTCGGGAGCCCGGCGAGCGGAACCGGCGATCCACTCGCATTGAGATCGCCCAGCGCGGCAAGCCGCTTGCGGTCCTCCGCGGATAGCGGCGCGGTCACTGTGCCCTGGTTTTCCGCGAACGCGGCCAGCCAACGCGCCAAGCGGCTCGCCTCATCGGGGATTCCACGAATCGCCACGAGGTCGCGGTCGCGATCGGTATTGAAGGCGACCGAGTCGATGTCGGCGACCCACACTCGCAGCGTCATCGACTCCACGCTCACGACTTCGCGTTCGGTATGGATCCGATCGTTCAACAGCGCGCCGATCCTCGTCGCGGAACGGGTGTAATTGCCGTTCCAGTCCACCCAGTAGATACGCGACGTAAACTCGAAGCGGCGCCAAAACGCGTTCGCGGAGCGAATACCAAACGACCCGACGATCACTAGCGTGCCGCCCGCGACGATGGTCGTGTAGGCGCTGGGCGCCCCCGCCGCCCAGGCGATGAGCGCCGCGCCGGTGAGCGTCAGCAACGTCGCGACGATATCGACGATGATGAGCGGCCGCGTCGTCGAGAGCGCAAAGGCGCGGCCGAACGTCATCGGCTCGGCGTCAATGGGGATCGGCTGCGTCTCCTCGATGACGTTCGCGCTGAACGAGCCTTGACGTTCGCTGACGTCGGGCAGCATGCGCATGTAGACGCGATTGGGGACGTTTTCTTCCCAAAGCCGCTGCAGTTCGCGGGCGAGTTCGGTGTAAATCTGCGCGGGCGTGGTGCTCACGCTGGGTGTCTCGAGATGCGGTGCGATCGCGATTCGCGTCGGCTTGATCGTATTGGAGATACCGGCGGCAAACGTCAAACCCATGACGACCAGCGCGAGGATCAGGCTGAGGAAGGTGAGCGGGACGACGTCGACCACCTCGCGCAGCGAGTAAGAAGTTGGCGGCACGAACGACGCCAGAACAACGGGAGCCACGATCGCGACGACGATGAGCGCGATGACCGTGCGTTCGGAGAAATTGACGGCGCGCAACCTGCCGGTCGCGAACGGGCTCAGAACGAGCCCGTTCGTCAGCACGAAATAGCATGCGCCGATCCATTCGACGGCGGCTGCGTTGTGGATACCGACCAGCGAAACGACGAAGAGGACGAGCAGAAACGCGACGGTGAGCAAATTGCGAAACTGCGCCTGCACGCGCGTTTGCGTGAGCCGCGGCGAATACACCAAGTCGCGCACGAGCGAGTACAGAAAGTTGTCGATCGGTCCGCGCGGCACGCGATAGGAGATCGCGTTTTGCTGCAGCGTCTGTCGCAGACCCATGGCGTCGGCGATTTGCCGGTCGACGTTGTTCGCGGGCCGATAGCCTTGCTCGTCACCTTGCAGGCTCGGAACGAGATCGGCGGGCTGCCCGCGGCCGAAGAAGAACCGCATCTGCTGCATGCACAGCGCGGCGTACGTTACCGCCAGCGCGAGGAGGCTGACGGCCGCGACGATCGCCTTGCCGAACCGCACGAAGTCGTGGTCCGCATACAAGCCGCGCGAGGCAAACAACAACGCAATCGAGGCCACGAAGCATCCGGCGGCGCTGACCACCACGAAGACATTCTCGACAGCGTGGGGATTGGGGATATCAAAGCGCGCGGACTGCGGATTGTACTCGTATGGCATAAGACGACGATTCACGCTCCTGAGGGGCTCGATGAGGATTTCGCCGCCGCGGCCAGGCTGCATGCAAACCGCCGTTCCCGCAGATCGGGAGTAACGCGAAGGGACCGGGCTACCCTCGTTCCGCTTCCAATCCAGCCAAAGCGAAGACGGAGAGGACAATCCTCTCCGCCAATCACCGAGACCGGCCGCCCGTCTTTATTCGCTGCGGCCGTGCTCGTGCAGCGTCGCTCCGGTGATGAGCTTGATGACCTGTTCCATATCGGTGTCGAGCGTTTTAACCGTGCCCGCGTGCGTCCCGTGGCGCAGCACGAAGATGCGATCCGTCACGTCGAACACCTGCGGCATGTTGTGGCTGATGAGGATGACCGCCGTGCCGCGGTCGCGCACGCGTTTGATGAGCTCTTGCACGCCGCGCGACTCTTTGACGCCCAGCGCCGCTGTCGGCTCATCCATGATGACGATCTTGCGGCTCCAGGCGACGGCGCGCGCGACCGCGACGCTTTGGCGCTGGCCGCCCGACAACGTCCCAACCCGCTGCCGCACCGACGGGATGCCGACGCGCAATTCGGCGATCTCGTCGGCGGCCTGGGTGCGCATCTTCTTCTTCGTGAGAAGTTTGAGCCAGCCCAGCGGTCCGGGCGAACACAGCTCGCGGCCGAGGAAGAAGTTCTCTTCGACGTCCATGAGCGGAACGACCGCGAGCTCCTGAAACACCGTCTCGATGCCGGCGCGCCGCGCGTCGAGTGGTCCGCGAAAGTGGACCGGCGCACCCTCGACTTCGATCGCGCCGCTGTCGGGTGCGATCGCACCCGACAGGATCTTGATGAACGTCGATTTGCCCGCCCCGTTGTCGCCCACGATACCCAGCACTTCGCCCGGATACAAATCGAAGTCGATGCCGCCCAAGGCCCGGACGGCGCCGTACACTTTGCTGATCCCCGTCGCGCGCAAAATCGGCGTGCGCGCGGCCGGCATGGCGACGGTATCGATCATGACGGTTCGATCGGCGCTTCCTTGAACGCCGCCGCCATCCCAGCCGCGGTCTTGGAGTCGTCCCATTTCTTCTGGTACTCCGCGACGTTGGCGGTGGTGACGACCGGCAGCGCTTGCGGAACGAAGGCCGGATACTTTTTGCCTTGCAGCAGCCCGTGCAGAATCGTCACGGATTGATAGCCCCAGCCCCAATAATCTTGGCCGACCGAGGCTTTGACGGTGCCGTCGACGATGAACGGCAGTTCCTGTTCGAGATAGTCGAACGCCACGACCTGAAGTCCGGTCTTCGCGCGTGCTTTGAGCGTCGGCAGCGCGCCCGGGCTGCTGAAGAGCGGCCACGCACCGATCATGATGTAACCGATGAGCGTTGGATGCGCGCGCAGCACGTTCTCGACTTGCGACACGCCCAGCGCGACGTCTTCGTTGCAGAAGCTCGTGCCCGCGATGGTGAGATCCTTCGAGAGCACGGTCTTGACACCGCGAATGCGCTCTTCGAGATTTTGCGCCGACTGCAAACCCGAGAGCAGCCAGATATCGCCTTTTTTGCCCTTGAGCAAACCGTTGAGGAGCTTGGCCTGCAGCTGGCCGCCTTTGAAACTATCGACGCCGTAAAAAACGGAGCGTTTGCTGCTGGGCGAATCCGAGTCCCAGGTGATGACTTTGATCCCCTTGGCCACGGCGCGATCGATTGGCTGCAGGAGCGTTTCCGAGGAGTCGCAGCTGATGCCGATCGCGTCGTATCCCGCCGAGATGAGTCCGTCGACGGTCGCGACTTGCTGCGCTGCATCGGATGTCGCGGGGCCGATGAATTTAAAGTCGACGTCGCCCAGTTCCGCTGATCGCGCTTGACCGCCGAAATCCGCCGACTTGAAAACCGGATTGTTGAGACCTTTGGGGACGATGGCGATTTTATACTTCTTCGCTTGCGCGCGGGCGATGTTGATCGAACCGAATAATTGGGCCGCCGTGAGCGCACCGGCGGCAGCCGTTCCGCTCGCGAGCAAGTCGCGGCGCGATACCTTACGATCGGTCATGCTTGTCGTTCCTCGATAAAAGCGCGTCGTGCGACGCGGAGGTGATGAATGAGACCGGGGTTCAAACGCGGCGCAGCCGGCGCCGTAATTGGTCGAAGCTCACGGTTATGAGGATCACCGCTCCGATGATGAGGTCTTGCCAGTATTCGCCCCAGCCCAGGATGTCCAGACTGTTGCGGATGAGCGCCAGCAGCGCGGCGCCGATGAGCACGCCGACCATCGTGCCCTCACCGCCGGTCAAACTCGCGCCGCCGATGACGGCCGCCGCGATGCAAATGAGTTCGTAGCCCAAGGCGTTGCTGGGCGTGGCGGAACCCAGCCGCGCGGCCAGCACGATGCCGCCGATCGCGCCCAAGATCGACGCGGCGATGTACATGCGCCACTTCACGCGCTT
Source organism: Candidatus Velthaea versatilis (assembly GCA_003134035.1). Lineage (GTDB taxonomy): Bacteria > Vulcanimicrobiota > Vulcanimicrobiia > Vulcanimicrobiales > Vulcanimicrobiaceae > Velthaea > Velthaea versatilis. The sequence continues at coordinate 18,392 of PLAE01000193.1, read as the reverse complement.
GACGTTGATGCCGCACAGCCGCGCCGCGCTTTCACCGCCGCCGACGGCATAGATGTGCCGTCCCCACGCGGTGTTGTTCATGAGAAACGCGGTCGTCGCGGTGAGCACGAAGAGGATCACGGCCGAGATCGGAATCGGGCCCCAATAGCCTTGACCGATGACGGTGAACCCGTTGGCGGCGTTGACCGTTTGGCCTTGCACGATGCCGGTTCCCAGCCCGCGAAAGACGCTCATCGTTCCCAGCGTGGCGATGAACGGGATGAGGCCGATGCCGGTGATGAGGATTGCATTGAGCGCGCCAGCGAGGATGCCCACGACCAAACCCGCGGCGACCGCGAGCGGGATCGGCCAGCCGGCCGAAATCGCGAGCGCCGTCAACAGCCCGGTCAGCGCCATGTTCGCGCCGACCGACAGATCGATGCCGCCGCCGATGATGACGATCGCCGAGCCCAGCGCGGCCATCGCGATGTACGAGAAATCCAGCGCGACCGACGACAGGTTGTCGGGCGACAAGAAGATCGGCCCGGTTTTGACGGTCATGAAGATCGCCAGGAGCACGATCACACCGAGCACGCCGACCCACGGGATCGCGATGATCTCAGTGACCCGCGACGGGCGTCGAACGGGCACCGCGGGGGAATCGGTTTCCGCGGATTCGGCATCGGAGTCGGTAACCGTTTGCCTCATGGGCGGCGGAATTGTCTTTGGACGCGCCTTTAGCCTGCGCCCCGAACGCGGTTTTGCGCGGCCGCGAGCAACTCGCGCCGCGTCGCCGACAGCGTCGACTCGAAGTGCAGCCGCAGGCCTTCGTGAACGAGATTCGGCTCGACCCGTTCGATCGCTCGCGTTTCGCGCGCGACGATGTCGGCTAAGCCCCCGGTCGCGATGACCTTCACGTCGCTCCCCATCTCCGCGCGCAAGCGCGCCACGATTCCCTCGGTCTGCGCGACCGCACCGTACACGATCCCCGATTGCAGCGCGGTCACCGTGTCGCGGCCGATCACCGATAGCGGGGCGCCCAGCGCGATCTGGGGCAGTTTCGCCGTGCGCGTCGCCAGGGCGTCGATCGAAATTTGGATCCCCGGCGCGATGGCCACGCCGAGCAAAGCGCCCGCGGCGTCCACGGCGGTGTAGGTCGTGGCGGTGCCGAAGTTGATGACGACGATCGGCGCACCGCCGACGGCCACGCCGCCGATCGCACCGGCCGCGAGATCGGCCCCAAGTTCGTGCGGCCGGTCGGTGCGGATCGGCATGACGGTCTGGGCGGCCGCGGTGAACGCCATCGGTTCGCGCTCGAAGTACGTCCGGCAGCCTTCGTACAGCGAACGGTCGACCTGGGGCACGACGCTCGCGATGACGATCGCCTCGACCGCGGTAAGATCGAGCCGCGCCGATGAAAAGAAGGCTTGAAAAAGAACGCCGTATTCGTCCGACGTGCGGCGCTGGGCGGTCGTGACCCGCCAGCGTCCGGCGACCCGCCCGGCGGCATCGAAATAGGCGAGTTTCGTGTCGGTGTTGCCGACGTCGATCGTGAGCAGCATCGCGGGCGTCAGCCGCCGGTCCCGCGCACGACGGCCAGCGCATCCCAAAACCGCGCCGCCAGTTCGCGTTTCGACGAGCGCCCTAGATCGATGCGGCCGTCGGTGCCGAAGAGCAGCGCCAGCGCGTTGTCGCCGGTCCCGAAGCCCGCACCGCCCGAGACATCGTTGACGGCGATCGCGTCGAGATGCTTGTGCGTCAGCTTGAGCCGGGCCGACGCTTCGACGTCGCTCGTCTCGGCCGCGAAACCGACCAGGAACGTCCCATTTTTGCGCTCGCCCAGCGCCGCGAGAATGTCCGGATTGCGTTTGAGCGCGATCGTTTGCGGCTCAGCCGATTTTTTGACCTTCTCATCGAACGCCTGGGCCGGGCGCCAGTCGGCGACGGCCGCTGTCGCGACCGCGATGGTCGCCACCGGAGCGCGCGCGAGGGCCGCGGCGTACATCTCGGCCGCCGTCGTAACGCGCACGAGCTCGGCGCCCACGGGCGGCGGCACTTGCGTTGGGCCCAGCACGAGGTCGACGGCGGCACCGCGCGCGAGCGCTTCGCGGGCGATCTCGATGCCGGTCGTGCCCGTCGAGGCGTTCGAGAGGAAGCGGACCGGGTCGATGACTTCTCGCGTCGGACCGGCGGTTATGAGGACGCGCTCGCCGGCCAGTTCGCGCATGCGGCCAAGGATGCGCTCGATGTCGCGCACGAGCGTTTCCTCGTCGGCGAGCCGGCCGGCGCCGTATTCGCGCTCGGCCAAAAAACCTGATTCCGGCTCAACGATCGTCGCGCCGCGCTCGCGCAGCGTCGCGAGGTGCGTCCGGGTCGCGGGGTGCTCGAGCATTGCCGTGTTCATGGCCGGCGCCAAGAGCAGCGGCGCGCGTGTCGCGAGCGCAACGTTGGCGAGCAGATCGTCGGCCAATCCAAGGGCGATCCGCGCAATCGTATGCGCGGTCGCCGGAACGATCGCGACGAGCGCGTTCTCGCGCGCCAGCACGATGTGCGGAATCGCCGCCCCGTTTTCCCACAACGACGTGTAGACGGTCCGGCGGGTCAAGGCCGCAAAGGTCAGCGGCGCGATAAAGCGTTGCGCTTCGTCCGTCAGGATGACGTCGAGGACGTGGCCGCGCTGCACGAGGCGGCTAGTGAGCGCCGCTGCCTTGTAGGCCGCGATCCCGCCGCAGACGCCGAGCAGGATCCGCGCGCCGTTCATGCGCTGTTAGCCGAAACGCACGCCCACCGAACGGGACGGCGAACGTCGCCAGCGAACGCTTCGCATGCGCACTCTACGCTCACGCTGCGCGGTCGCCTTCGTTTCTCACGACGCGCAGCAATGTGCGGCCGACCGAAAAAGGCTGACCGACCGAGATCGGTTCCGAACCGGTAACGGGATGGCCGTCGAGTTGCGTACCATTGCGGCTGGCGAGGTCGGTCAAACGCAGTTCTCCCGATTCCTCCGCCAGATGCGCGTGTTTACGTGAAATATACCGATCGATAGTAATGCAGGCCGTCGCGACGGAATCATCCCGCCCGATCGTGATCTCACGATCGAACGTCCAGGTCTTCCCGTCAAGCGGTCCGCTCATCACCTCGAGGACATACATCAAACCGGGCGTTCGCTCGGCGACGACACCGGGTCCTCTCCCGCCGGTCAGGATTAAGTATGGCAGACAAACCGTTGACAGCCCCACCGTCCGACGTCGATCCCGACTCGTTGCGCGAGGCGGAGTTTTTCCAGACCCAAACGATCCTCGACAAACTGGTCGGAAAAACGATCGCTTCGGCGCAGATCGAAGCAACGCGGGTGTCCGTTTCAACCACGGACGGCTTGACCTTCTTCTTTTACGGCTTCATGGGCAGCCGCGCGCCCGACCCGTCGTAACGCGTTCCCGTTAAAGTTCACTGGGCGCGGATGACCTCCGTCGCGGCGGTGATTGCGCCGAGCGCGGTGTGTTCGGCGGTTATGCCGCCCTGCAAATAGACTTCATACGGTTCGCGCAGCGGTGCGTCGCACGAGAGTTCGATCGTTGCGCCGCTGACGAACGAGCCGCTCGACATGATGACCGGATCGACATAACCGGGCACTCGTCCGGCTTCGGGACGAAAGCGTGCGTTGATCGGCAGCACGCGCTGCAGCCCGCGGGCAAAAGCGACGAGCCGCTCGGAGGTCGACAAGCGGATCGCCTGCACGATATCCGTGCGCAGCTCACCCGGTTGCGGATCGACGACAAAACCAAGTTCGGCGAACAGCGCGGCGGCGAAGTTCAACCCGCGCAAAACTTCACCGACGATGAGCGGCGCGTAAAAGAAACCTTGCACGAACGCGCGGCCGAAGCCCAACGTCGGTCCGAGCCCGGCGCCGATCCCCGGCGCGTAGATTCGCGTTGCGACGCGCTCGACGAGCTGCGCGCGCCCGGCGATGTAACCGCCCGTCGGCGCGATGCCGCCGCCGATGTTCTTGATGAGCGAGCCGATCGCGAGATCGGCACCGGCTTCGAGCGGTTCGCGCTCTTCGACGAGCTCGCCGTAACAGTTGTCGACGACGATCGGTGCCGCGGAGCCCGCCCGCCGCACGGTTTCGACGATCGCGGCGATGTCGTCGATGCGCAGCGACCGCCGCACCGCATAGCCGCGCGAGCGCTGAACGAAGACGGCCGCCGGGCGCCTCGAACGCACGGCATCGCCGAGCGCCCCGAGATCCGCCGATCCGTCGCCCGTGCGCGCGACCTCGGCATACACGATTCCGCGCTGCACGAGCGAATACGGTGCGCCGGCGATCGCGAAGGCGAGCGTGTCGTACGGTGCGCCGTTGGCGCACAAAAGCGTTTCGCCGGCGCTGGTCAGCGCATCGAGTGCGGCTACGATGGCGTGCGTTCCGCTGACGATCGAGAGGCGGGCCAGCACTTTTTCGGCGCGAAAATAACGCGCCAAAAGCGACTCATAGCGGTCGCGCGCGGGGTCGTCGTACCCGTAGCCGGTGCTGCCGGCCAGGTCGCTTTCGCTGATGCCTTCCGCCAAAAACGCCGCGATGACGCGCATTTTGACCGCCGTCCGAGCGACGTCGGTACGTTCGAGCCACGGCGCGGCGCGCTCGGCTGCGACCCGAACGCGCGGTTCGACGTCGTGTCCCTCGACGATCGTCGCGAGCACGCTCAGACCGGCTCCGCCGCGGCCTGCGGCAGGACCGGCCGGTTTCGCTCCTTCGCTAGTTCGGCGCGCTCGAAGACCCGCACGAAGGGTGCGTAGATCACTGTCGCAAGACCGATGTTGACGATCGCCAGCGCCAGTGCGCGCCAATCGAAGGTGGCCAGCACAACGCCGATGAGCGTCGGGATCGACGACGGCACGTAGAACGCGGGCGCGTGCACGAGTCCGACCCGCATCGCGAGGTAGGTCGTTGTCGCGAGCACGCTCGGCGCGAGCAGGAACGGGATGGCGAGATAGGCGTTGAACACCAGCGGCAGGCCCAGGATCAGCGGTTCGTTCGTATTGATGATCGATGGTCCGATCGCGGCGTAGGCGATCTTCTTCAGCCGCGCGCTCTTGGAGCGCAGCAGTAAGAGCGCGAGCGGCAGCGTCGCGCCGGCGCCGCCCGGAAAGACGAAGAGAAAGGTCGATACGACCACGATGTGCGGCAGCGGCTCGCCGTGTGAATACGCCGCGGTATTCACGAACTGCAGCTTCAAATAGATCGGTGTGACGACGGCGGCGAGCAGCGCCGGCCCGTGGATGCCGACCAGCCACAACGCGGCTTGCAGCACGGTGATGATCAGCAGCGCAGTATACGTATCGCCCAACGTGCCGAGCGGCTCGATCGCCGCACCGAGCGCGCGAGCCAGCGACAAGTGCAGCTCGAACGCCGCGAAAGCAATGCCGATCACGCCTAGCGCGCCGAACCACATGCGCCCGGCACCGAGCTTGCTGCGAGCCAGCGACAACGCACCGGCCGTTAGCAACGCCACGACGATCGCGAGAAACAAGCCGCTGGCGCCCAGCGCGAGCGCGTAGTCGGAGATCTTCGCCGTTGTCGGATGCGGCATCGAGAGCGCGAAGACCGCGAACGTCGCGGGAACCATCAGCCAAATGGGATACGCCAGCCGCCGCGCCAGGACGACGGCAAGCGAGCACAGCAGGACCACCGACATCGAGGTGAACCCGACGTCGAGGGTAAGAACCAGCCGGCCCGACGAGAAGGCATCGCGAAAACGCGCCACGATGCTGCCGTGCTCGGCGAGCAGGAGAAACGCCGCCAAGCCCGCGATCAGCCCGACGAAACTCACCGGCAGCGCATCGCGCAGCGCGAGGATCGCCGGCACCTCGCCGAAGCGCTCGGCGAACGGTTCGAGCCGCCGCTCCAGCCATCGAAAGAAGGGGCCTTCGAGACTAGAGTCTGCGGACGACGGCCTCGACCCGGCCGACGATGGTGACATCCTCGGCGTAGATTGGCGCCATGGTGGAATTCTCCGGTTGCAGCCGAATCCGGCCCGGCTCGCGATAGAACCGTTTGACCGTCGCCTCGCCGTCGAGCATCGCGACGACGATCTCGCCGTCGGTGGCGTCGGGTTTGGGGTCGACGAGGATCAAATCGCCATCGAGGATCGCGGCATCGATCATCGAGTCGCCCTTGACGCGCAGCATGAACGTGCCGGGCCGGCGCACGAACGCGGCCGGCAGCGCGAACGTTTCCTCGAGGTTCTCCGTGGCGGTAATCGGGACGCCGGCGGCGACCCGGCCGACGACCGGGATCAACGCGATCTCCGGCCCGTCAGCGGCTGGTGCGGGCGGCAGGGCCGGCCCGCTGCGCGGAAGCTCGCGCGGGACCAGCGCCCGCGGCTTGGTCGGATCGCGCCACAAGAGCCCCCGCCGCTCGAGCGTTTTCAGGTGCGATTGAACCGTCGAACTCGAGGACAGCCCAACGTGTTCACCGATCTCGCGAACCGACGGCGGGTAGCCGTGTTCGGTCGTGAATTCACGGATGACGTCGAGAATGCGCAATTGCTTCTCCGTCACCGCTCGTTCGGACATGAAAGCCTCCTAAAAATCGGCGGCCCGCTTTTGACAATGCCACCCAGTCGGCACAGTCGATTATTACGCTGGCCTCATTACGCAGCATCCTACCAAAACGCGAACGAAAAGGCAAACATACGTTCGTCGCTATATTGACGTTGGCGGTGTGACGCGGTATCATCTTGGGGGCGAACAGCCGTTCGCCACTATATCTGGGATTGGAGAACGAAGTGGTTTACGGGCGGCGTCGGGCAACATTCACCCTCATGCCGATGATCGCGCTTGGAGCGCTCAGCTTGGCCGTCACGCTTCCGGTCCTCTCGGCGGCGACGATCCACGCCGCCGCGCCCGTACGCTACGCGACGGTCGTCGTGGAGCCCGGCGATAACGTCTGGTCGCTCGCGGAGCGCGGCGCGGCCAAGGGCGCCGATATCCAATCGCTCGTCGACGACATCGTCGCCGTCAACCACATCGGCAGCGCCGGCATTATGCCGGGACAGCGGCTTCGAATCCCGCAATAACCCGTCTCGTACTCCGAACCCGTCGCAGCCCGGATCAAATGGTATACTCGCGGCTGTGACGCGACCAAGATTCCGTCTAGCAACCGCTGACGAAGCGGCATGGTACAGCGGCAAGCTCTACCCGCTGCAGGATCGCATCTTCGAGGTCGTTTCCGACTACAAAGATAGTCTCGTCCTTACCGGCGGCACAGCCCTGGCTCGGCTCTATTTCGAGCACCGCTACAGTGAGGACGTCGATCTCTTCACGTTGCAGCCGCAAGCGGGCAGGCTCGGGCGCGACCTCGGCAATGCACTCGTCGGCGCCGGCTTTCGCGTGGAGACGGTGCAGGCAACCCCAGACTTCTTTCGCGCGCTGGTGTCCGACGGCGTTACGGCAGTTCAAGTGGACGTCGCGCCGGATTCGCCACCCCTCGTTGTCCCCGCGCGGACCGCGCTCGGCGTGTTCGCCCACGATCTGCGCGATCTCGCGGCGAACAAAATTTCGGCCTACGAAAACCGCGCCGAGGTAAAAGACGCCGCCGATCTTTTCTACTTGTCACAATCGAGGGCATGGAGCGCGATGTTCGCCGATGCCGACGTGAAGCGCGTGCCGATCGCCTACGAAGATCTGCAGCATTTCTTGCAGCAGCCACTCACCGGCGAAGCGCTCCTCACACGTGAAATCAGCGACCAACAGTTCGACGAGTTTGTCGCGACGTTGCACACGGAAATCGCCGCGGAAATCAAAAAAAAAGTCCGAGCGGCAACGGAGCGGATCGCAGAAATAAGCTCTAGCCTCCTCTGGGACACTCCGCCGGAGGACCGCACCGTGAACGAGAGGACGCGCCCAGTCCTGGCACGCCGTGCGAAAGACCTCTCGCTTCCGCAGCGGATCGCTCTGCTTGAAGCACTCAACCGGTAGCTAAGCTTAGAGGCTTAGCGACAACACGCGCAAATCGGGGAAGCTCGTTCGGAAGAACGCTGCATCGGCGGTGAGCAGGGCGCCGACGCTTAGCGAGTGGGCACCGATCACAAAGTCGGCGAGGATGCGGCGCGGCAACGCGATCCGCTGTCGCTTCCGGCGCCGGGCATACGCGGCGAACGCATCCCCGGCGCTGATCCAAGATGCTTCGTCGATTTCCCAGTCGACGCGGACCCTCGCTTCGGCGAAGAACGCGTCGAGCACCGTTCTGCTGGAACCCGGCATCGCCAGAAGCTCGGCATAGACAGGAGCAGAAACAACGAGCGCCCCACCCTTATTGGCGGCATCTTCAAGCGCACCGGCTGCTGCCGCAGCGGTCCGCTCAACGCCGGAAAGCGAATAGACGATGATGTTCGTATCGATCGCGATGTTCATTCATCATCGTGTCCACGCATCGAATGCAGCCAGGCATCGATTTCCTGAGCGGTTTGCCCTCGACCGATCCGCAACCGGCCGGCCCACTTCGTAAAGACGCCCGGTTCCCGATCGCGCGTCATTCGGATACCGTCATCCACAAGTTCGAAGCTCACGACATCGCCCGCCTCGACACCAAGTTGTTTCCGGATAGCCAGCGGTATCGTGATCTGCCCCTTCGAGGTAACCTTCGCCTTACTCCTTACTTCCATGTAAGGAATCTTAGCGATTTCGGCGATCGTTGTAAAGCCACGGATGCACCGAACTGGCTCACCGCGAAAGGCCAAGCTGAGATTTGCGATCGGGTAAACCCGCGAGGTGCCGAACGATGAAATCCGCGAAGGAAAAACCTGTAACCGTACTCGGCACGTTTGATCCTCCGGCAAACGCTTCAAACCTCGGCAAGCGCACTGCTACCGTGAAGGCTTGGATCGAGGCGAAGCCCGGTGCGGAGGGGCGGCCATTCACGCCTAGCAAGAACTCCCCGCCACTTGTTGTCATCTACAAGGTGATGGGGAAAATCTTCGCCATTCTGTCTGTCCGCGGCGTAGAGGACGTTATTCTGAAGTGCGATCCCTCGTTGGCTGCGGCCCTCCGTAAGGATTACACCGGGGTCGGCCATCGTTCTCATCTCGATCGGCGCTTTTGGATTAGCGTTCGTCTAGATGCGGATGTGCCCACGAAAGAAATGAAGCGCCTCGTCTCGCTGTCGTACGATCTCGTGTGCGCTAGCCTCACGGCGAAGCAAAGGACCGAACTTGCGCGTTTGGCACCCAGTGAGAACGTCACTGAAGCGGATTAGCAACAATGCACAGCGTTTTGGCCACGAGTCCGAGGTGAAAAGACGTCGGCCCACGCGAAATTACAGGTCCCGCTAGTCGCGTCGTTTGGGGCAGAGCCAGTGCGGCGAGGTCGCGCAACGTGAGGGCCTGTACCCGATCACCGATCAGCGCCGCTGCGTAATGACGACGCTATGGCCCTCGTGCTTGTCGAGAAAGTCGAGGCCCTCAACGATCCAGGTGTCGAGCCCGCCGCTGGCGTGCTTGGCGACTTCCTCGACGATGTGGCGACGATTCTTGAGCCACTGCAGCTCCGAGCGCGTCGTTACGGGAAACACCGCCTCCTCGCACTCTTCACAGTGATATCCGGATTGCACCGTCGGTCGATACCCGTTCCGAAACCGAAAGGCCTTCGCCGCCAACCGCCGCCGCGCATGATCCCCTTGCGAGCAACGCACGACGAGCTGCGCTGGGAATCAAACGGGACCGCCGCTTTCCGGGACAGCCCAGTCCCGGCCACGGTGCCCCCCCGTCGCTCCTACAATTTGACCCGGGCGCTCACGAAGACACCGAATGGAACCTTCAGGAGACCCGACCTATCCGACGACGCCTGTCCGACGAACGGCTCGTAAGGCGTGTTGACGTACGGCTGGATTGCACTGCCCGGATTGTAGAGATTGCCGACGTCGCCCGTTGTTCCGTTTGTGACCAGGCCGTAGTAGCACGCACCATTTACCGTAAAGCCGGTCTTCGACCCGCCAAAACACGTGTTGAAAATGTTCGCGAGATTAACGACCAGCGAGACGCGCTTGCTGACGTCGTAGGAAATCTGCATGTGCAACTGCAGCTGGGTCGGTTGCGAGAACGCGCCGATCGCGTCGAATTTGCGCGTATACGGATCGGGGATACCGCCGGTCAGCGTTCCGCAGGTCGTGTAGTCGAAACCCGCTCCGCCGACCGCGCCGTAGTTGTAACGCGAATCGCCCGCAGCCGGTCCGACGATTCCGGTGCAGGTGTCGGGCTGCACGCCTAGTGTCGTCGCCGGCGAACCGTACCGTTGGCCGGCAAAGAGCTGCAGCGCCGGCGTGATCGCAAGCCGGTCGTGCTTGTACTGCAAGAGGAACGTCGCGGTGTAGGGCGCGCCGTAACCGTCGACCGCGCCGCCGATTCCGCCCGGAAAATAGTCGAACGTCGGATAGTTGCCGTTGGGATCGAGCAGCGCTTGGACGGGTGCGTTCCAGTATGGGTTGGCGACACTCGTCGTCGCGCAGCCGAAATCGGGCAAGCCGGCCGTCGTGTAACACGGCGCAGCCGTGCCGGACGACGTCGCGGCGCCGGCGCACGGCGCGATCGTCGGGTGAGCGGCACACGTCGACGTGTACGCGTTATAGGCTTTGATCTGCGCGTTGATCGGATCGACCACGGTCGTGCCGTTCGGCAGGTCGGTATATTTGATGTAGCTGTTCGTGTAGGCAAGCGACAGCTTCGCCGCGATGCCGTTGCGCGCGAAGTTGCCCTTGTCGAACTCGAACTCGACACCTTGGGAAGTTTGATTTCCGACGTTGAGTCCCGAGGTGAAGCCGGTCGCCTGGTTGAGAAAGAAGTTTTGAATCTGGTTCTGCGTCTTGCGCACGAACGGCGAGATTTTCACGGACGTGTCGCGGCCAAATTGGTGCTCGAGCGAGAAATCGAGGTTGTCGGAGTCGGCGGCACGACCGTATGATCGGGCTGCAGAAAGCCCAGCGTCTGAAATTTATATTGGGTGTAGAGTTGGTTCGGCGCATCGGCCCGCAGCGTGTTGTACTGCTGATACGCGCTGTCGGGGGCTTCGGCGAACCGGCCGTAGCTGCCGCGCACGACGGTCGTCGGGTCGAGCGAATAGGTGAGTCCGATGCGAGGCTGATATTCGTTATAGGCGTTCGTGATCACGCCGGCCGGATTGACGATGTTGGCCGGATGGGAGCCGGCCGGGCACGCGGCGCCCGGGTCGCGCGCCGTAAGGGCCCCACCGACGTCGCCGATACAGTTATCGAGATTGAACGAGTTGTAGAAAAGGCGCGCGCCGGTCCGCCCGACGTATCCGCGAGCTGGTAGGCGAAGCGGTCGAAGCGAATTCCGGCATCGATTGTCACCTTGCTCGTCGGCTTGAATTGATCGGTCAGCGAAACGGAGCTGAATTTCGGAATGACCGTATTGTACGTTGCGAACCGACCGTTGCCGACGACGAGATATTCGCACGCGCCCGTTCCGCAGGTGCCCGTCGCGGCCGGGATGGACCCGCTGTAGGCCTGCGACAGCGTCACGAGCGCCGGATTGGCGAGTGGACCACCGCTCGCGGTCGTCGACGAGCAGGTCGTCGGAGTCCCCCCGGGGAGATAGCAGACTCCGCCCAGCGGATCGGCCAAATTGACGAGGGCTGCGAAAATCGCGCGCCGGCCGTCGCTACCGCCTTTCGAGTACTGGCTGTTGTTGTCGCGCAGCGTCGTCGCCGTTGTGCACGACGCCTGAAAATTCAGCAGGTTGTTCGAGCCGAGCTGATCCGTGAACGTGCCGCTCACGCCGCGCGTATGCGACGACAGTTCGTAGTCCGGCCCTGACGGCCCGTACAAATCAGCAAAGGCGGATTGCGGGCCGTTCTGGAGCCAGTCGGAGTAGTACGTATAGCCATAGACTTTGAAGAGCGCGGACGTCCCCAGCGCATGCGTGTACTGCACCTTCACGATATTTTGATCGTTGGAGATGCCGTCCCGCAGATCGCTCGGGATTGTCGCGCCGACCGACCGCACACCGGAATTGGGAAAGAAGTAGCGCGAGGTGAGGGCCTGGTAGTTGCCGGGCAGCGCCACTCCGGTCCGGGCCGTTGTATTGAAAACCGTCCGGATAGGCCGGCGCCGCGCCGAAGATCGCGCTCGTGTAGGCCAGCCCGCCTTGATCGTTGGTCGAATCATAGAACTGGGTCGAAAGGTGATCGATGACCGCGAGAAGCTGCAGATCGTCTTTGGTGCCGTTCTTGTGCGGCAAGCCGAAATGGAAGTTGAAGACGCTGTCGCGGTCCGCAATGCTCGACTGCGGGAACAGGCTGGGGCCGCCGAGCACGAACGAGCCGGGACCGGTGTTGCCGTTGTAAAGTCCAGCCGTGTAGCACGACGGCGCAAGGGCCCGCGAGAAGGACGAGGAGCACGAAGCGATCGCGATACCATAGAGTTGACCGACGCTCGTCCCATTGAAGTTGTCGAGGTAGCGGAAATCCTGGTTGTAGCCGCCCAGGCCGACATAGTAGGAGAAATTGCGGTTCTGGGTTGCGCCGCCGGTTTCCGCGGAGAACTTGTGATAGAATGCCGGCGCGCCGAGATCGCCGGTAAAGGTCGACGACGCCGGATACGTCCCCGTTTTGATGACCTGGTTGATGAAGCCTGAGATACCCTGTCCCTCGGCGTTCGCCTGAGCTGCGCCCGTGTAAACCTGCAGCTCTTGCTGACCGAGCGACGATGCGGTTCCGGACGAATATTTGTCGAACGCGCGATTCACCGGGACGCCGTCGATCTCGTAACCGATCTGATCGTAGTCGCCGCCGCGAATGCTCAGCGTAGCAGTGTCGCCAATGTAGCCGCCCTGGCCCGGACTGATGAAGACGCCCGGCACCGGCGCCAGCGCCGAATACGCGCTGTTGAGATTGCCGCCGCCGCCCAGCGCCGTCGACTTATCTTGCTGCGCCGCGTTGATTGAGTAGACGTCGGCGGTCGTCCCCGGCTTCACCAGGTCGGTCGACGCGCGAGAGGTGACCTTGCCAATCGTCTGCAGCACCTTGTTCGGCGCAACGTTGAGTGTCCGCGTCGAGTCGGCGATGACCGTCTCGCCGGCAACCGACGCCGGATCGTAGCCTGCGATCGTCACCGTTACCGTATACGTATCGGGCGCGAGTGCGAGAAATGCGAAATGGCCCGAACCGTCGGTGTTCACCGATGCCGTCTGCGAGGGACTCGCGACCGTTATTTTGGCTCCGGCGATCGGTGCGTGCGTTGCCGGATTTGTGACCATACCGCTTAGCGTCCCGGTCGTTCCCGCCAGCACCCAGGTCCCTTGGCAACATAGCGAAGCCATCAGCGTTATTGCAGCAACGATTCGAGATTGCCGCAGCCAGAAAAACATGCGTTTATCCTCGTGAGCCAACCGACATCGGATGCCGGTTCCGCTCCATCCGCCGACGGCGTACGTCCATCACACTCGCGATGAAGACACCGAATCACATTACTTTTGGCGATATGAGGGACGGCTTCCAGGCAATCCTTTCTACGAATGATGTATCGACGTCACGACGCAGCAGAAGGCGATCCGTTCTGCGCTACGGGTCTTTATGCTCGATCGCTGCTGCGCGAAGGCTCGAAGCGTCCGGACATGGGACCGGCCCGACGAGCTGCTCGTGTGCGGCGTCGGGAGTTCGGGACAGAAGGTCGCGCAGGATTTTGGGGCAGATCGAAGAGTGATGACGTAGCGAAGCCGTAGATTCGTGACCGAAGAAACGACGAAGAGCTGGGCAAAAAACGAGCGAGATTATGGCACGAACTCCCGACTCGGCACACTTGGAACTATTGGATCCCAATAGCTCCGAAGACGATCCAAGTATCGAAACCACCGGTTGATTGGATCCGTCCTGCTTTTCGTAATTCAGCAATTTGTTTATCTGCGGACGTGCTTGGCGACTTCTTCCACGATGTGGCGGCGGTTATTGGAGCTATTGCAGTTCGGAGCGAATCGTTACGGGACAGAGGCTTCTTCGCATTTTCCGCAGTGATACGCGGATTGCACCGTCTGTCGATACCCGCTCGCTCCCGCTCGCTGGGGGTAAAGCGTCTGCATTCAAACTGTGGAGCAGATCGGTCAGCACGACCGCCAATCGCTTCGGCCCCGACCTGTGGTAAGCCAGGCAACGATGTGCGCGCTGGCCCACCAGTAAAAAAGAGACCCCGGCTTGCGCAGGGGCCTCTGGTTGCAACCGTTGAAGAAAAGCGCCTAGATCTTCAGGCGTGCTTCCACGAAGACGCTGAACGGGAGGGCCTGGAACGTCGGGATGTACGGGGCCGAGACGTAGGGTTGCAGCGCAGTCCCCGGATTGTACACGTTCCCTGCCGGCAGAATCGCTCCGCAGACCGTGCACTGTGTCGTGTAGCCCTGCGCTCCCTTGACGGTGAAACCCGTCTTCGACCCGGCGAAATAATCGGTGTACAGATTGGCAAGCGTGGCGACGAGCGTTACGCGTTTGGTGACATCGTACGCAACTTGCAGGTTGGCTTGAAGAAACGAGGGTTCGATGAATGCCCCTAAGGCGTCGAACCGATTCGTGTACAGGTCCGGGATGGCGATTGTCGCGTTCGCGGAAGTCGCATCGTAGGGCGAACCATTGGGACCAGGCGATCCGAAATTCGCGTAGCGCGGATCGCCGGCCGTCGAGCCCGCGAGAGCGGCGGTGATTTGATCGGGGGCGATGCCCGGCGTGTTCTCCGGAATCCCGTAACGCAACCCCGCGACATATTGCAGCGACGGGGTCACCGCGAGCGGGCCGTGCTTATACTGCAGGAGCAGCGTACCGACATACGGCGGGCTGATCGTGTTCACCGATGAGCCGATGCCGCCCGGGAACGTCGAGAAGGTCGGATATTTCCCGTTCGGATCAAGCAGACCCTGAAGCGGCGCATTGTAGTACGGGTTCGCAATGAAACCCGGTCCGCCGGTCGTGGATCCCACGCCCGCAGTCGTGGCCGTTGCCAGCGAGTAATACGGGAAGCCGCCGCCGGCTTTCGTGTACGCATTGAACGCCGAAATCGCTTGGTTGATCGGATCGACAACGGACGTCCCGGTCGGCGTGCGATTGTACTTGATGTAGCTGTTCGTGTACGCGAACGATGCTTTCGCGGCGAAACCGTTGCGCGCGAAGTCGCCCTTATCGACTTCGAGTTCGAAGCCTTCCGACGTTTGGTTTCCGACGTTGAGGCCGGAAATAAAGTTTGTCTTCTGGTCGAGAAAGAAATTCTGGATCTGATCTTGGGTTTTGCGCATAAACGGCGTCAGCTTGATCGCCGTGTTCCCGGCGAACTGCCGCTCGATCGAGAAGTCGTAATTATTCGACACCGGCGGCCGGACGTCGTGACCCGGCGTCGTCGGTAACCCGTTTTTGCCGAAGCTGATGAGTTTCCCTAAGTCGCTCGGTTGAAGGTAGTTATACTGCTCGAATGCCGTGTTCGGAGCTTGCGCATAGCGACCGTAACTGACGCGCAGGACGGTCGCGGGATCGAAAGCATATGTGGCTCCGAGGCGCGGCTCGAATTCGGGATAGTTGTTTTGACTGGGCGTGCCGGTGGGATCGAACGCAAGCAGAGGATCGCCGTTCGCTACCGCCTGGCTGTTATACGCATTATAGAGGAACGTTCGCGCGCCCGAGTTGAACGTGTTCGCGCCGACGAATTGGAATAAATCGTACTTCATTCCAATATTGATATCGAGCTTGCTGGTCGGCCGATAATCGTCCGTGATCGAGAGATTGGTAAACTTCGGCTTTACCTGGTTGTACGTTGCCGACGGACCCCCGGCCACAATTTCGTACTGACAAGGCCCTCCGCCGCACGTGACCCCTGGGGCGGGCACCGCGGCCGTACCGTTAAGGATCTGGCCGACCGTCAATTTCTGAAACGGTAAACCGGCTGCATTGTAGAGCGCTCCGGGCACAGCACCGCCGGTGATGTTGTACGCGATGCCGTTGTAGGGATTGCTGCCATCGACGAGATAGCCTACCGTCGTGCCGGTGCCGAACCCGATTCCCGAGTTGTTGTACCGAGTCACATTTGCCGTCGTGTAAGAACCCTGGAGCGACAGCAGGTTCTTGTCATTGATCTGATCGGCGAAGGTGGCGCTAAAGCCTCGAGATTTGCTGTTCAGCTCGTAATCGGAGCTTTCGAAACCGGTGTAGGGATTGTCGGTCGAGTTCGGCCCGTTTTCCAACCAATCCGAGTAGTTGGAGTAGCCGTAAACTCGCAGGTACGCATTGCTCCCGAAATTATGCTGGTACTGCACCTTTTCAATGCTTTGGTTGTTATTGAATCCGTCGCGAGTATTTGCACCGATCAATGCGCCGAACGGACGGTTGAGTCCCGAGTTCGGGAAAAGATAGGGACTGACGACTCCCCCGCCGCCGGTATAGCCGGACGGAAGCAGCGATCCATACGGGACGACGGCCTGGTAGCCATCCGCGTATGCGGGCGCTCCGAAGCCGATCGCATTAAGATAGGCGTCGCCGCCGAGGTCATTGGGCGACGAGTAGCCGTAGTTCTCTAAGTGGTTGTTGTCATAGAGAAGCTGGATGTCGTCCTTGTTTCCGTTTTTATACGGAATTCCAAAGTGCAGGTTGACGACGCTGTCGCGCGATTGCGTCGTCGATTGATCGAAATAGTTTTGCGGACCGAGGACGTATGCGCCCCCGGTGGCATTATACCGCGTGCCATTTGGGGCAAAGCACGACGGCACAAGTGCCGGCGTAAAACTGGCCGCTGGTACAGAAGCACACGACTCGACCGGGAAGCCCCAAACGTTCGAAACGGCTGCGCCGTTGAACTGATCGCCGTAGCGAAAATCCTGATCGAATCCGCCAAGTCCCACGTAATATGAGAAGGTATGGGACGTATTTGCTCCACTGGATTCAAGGGTGAGTTTGTGGTAGAAGGCGGGGCCGCCGTCACCCACCGTCAGTGATTGCGAGCCCGGCGAGGAGCCGGTCTTGATCACTTGATTCACGTAACCGGAAAGCCCCGATGCCTCCGAACTTGCGGGCGCCGCGCCGGTATAGACCTGTACCTCCTGTTGGCCAAGTGAAGACAGCGAGTTCGACGGGTAATTGTCGAACGAACGGTTGACCGGAATGCCGTCGAATTCATAGCCGATCTGGTCATAGTCACCGCCCCGGATGCTCAGTGTCGCCACCGCCGAACTCCCGGCGCCGATGTAGCCGTTTTGATTTGGAGCGACAAAGACGCCGGGAACCGTCGAGAGCGCGGACCACGCCGAGTTGAGCGTGCCGCCCCCGCCGACCTGCGACGCTTTGTCCTGCTGCGTTGCGGAGATGGAGTAGACGTCAGCCGTGGTTCCGGGCTTGACCAAGGACGACGCTGCCCGCGACGTCACTTTGCCGATCGTCTTGAGCTTCTCCGACTGTGAAAGCGGCTCGTTCAAGGTCTGATCCGCTTGAATCGTTATGCCGCTGACGGTCGCTGCGTCGAGCGTGTCGCTAGCCGCAATCGAGAGGGTATACGTGTCGGGCGCCAGCGAGAGAAACGCATAGTGCCCCGTCGAATCCGTTGAGGTCGAAGCACTTTGCGAGGGGCTCGAGGCGGTAACGCGAGCGCCGACGATGGGTTTATTCGTGGCGGAGTCGACGACGATTCCTGAGATTCTCCCGGTCGTGCCGGCCAGAACGCTTGTCGTTCCCTGGAGCACCATGACGAGAGCAAGGAAAAAGCCGAAGGCAGACCGCCCCTGAAATAGCGGAATTTTCAAAAAACGCAAGCCTTTCGGGGTATGCAGCCGCAGCTGCACCTCAGTGTGGGTACAGCAATCCCAGTCCATTCTAAGGAGTGCGAACCATTCCTTTGGTGAACGGACTATGGCTCATCGGACGCTTGCAGCATACAACTGCGCGGCCGTTCGCAAGATTTCACGCCGACGAACGAGGTTTCGTCTCCGATGCTTCGGTTTTCACGGCTCGTAATTCACAGAATCCGAGCTTGCGCGGTTCGACCGACCGGCGATCCGATTTGTCCGGCGGTGCGAGGCGCAATCAGAGTGAAAACCGTGCCTGCTAGGCTGGGACGCCCTTCATCCGCTCCGCCAACAACCGCGGAATGTCGGACGGCCGGTCGGCGACAGGAACGCCGGCGGCTGCGAATGCCGCGACCTTGCTTTCGGGGGTCCCCGTGTTGCCGGAGATGATCGCGCCGGCGTGCCCCAAGCGCTTGCCCCTGGGGGCCGAACGGCCGCCGATGAACGCCACGACCGGCTTGCCCGGCAAATACTCGCGGATGAAAACGGCGGCGTCTTCTTCGTCCGAGCCGCCGATCTCGCCGGCCACGACGAGCGCGTGCGTTTCGGGATCGCGCGCGAATTCGCGCAGGCAATCCACGAAGGTCGTGCCGATGATCG
>PLAE01000255.1 GCA_003134035.1 Candidatus Velthaea versatilis | reverse complement strand
GCGGCTTGCGGCGGAGCCGCAAACGCTAAGGGTCGACGAAGTCGACCCACCGGGTCAATCGTAATGTCGCACGCTGCGCCAGAACGGAATACGACCCGGCAACGGCCCGCGCGCGATGAAGATGCGAACGCCGATTTGGTCGCGGCGCGCGTAGGGATTATCGACGGTTGCCACCTGGCGCACGTCGCGAAAGCGTCCGACGTAGTTTTCGCGTTGCCCGCCGACGATGATGTAAAGCGGATGTTCGCCTTGCGGGCCCCACAAATAATAGTTGTTGTGGCCTGAAATGACGGGGAGCCGTCCGTCACCAAGCACCTCGATCGCTGCCGCCTCGGCATAGTTTTGCGTGAAGATCGCCGCATGCGAACGTTCGGCGGGCGTCAGCGTACGCTCGACCTCCGCGATTCGATCCACGATCGTGCCCCAACCGTGCATGTCGGCGAAATGCTGCGGGAGCACGCTGACGGCAAAGCGTTCGCTGCTCTCTTGCGCCGGGCGCTCAGCGATCACGGCCTCGGCGCTCGAACGGTACGCGATGAGCGTCTTCTCGTCCAGCAGCGGTAAGGCGATCGGGGCGACGACGACGGATGCCGCAACGAGTGCCGTGGCATAGATGTACCGCACCGCGGTGAGCCGCAGCACGCGCTCGACCGCGACGCCGCCGGCGGCAAACAAGACGGGGTAAAGTCCGGCCAGATAATAGTCGCGCGCGTGGAGCACGAAAAAAGCCGCGTAGATCAATAGGACGGCAATGCCGACAAAGCGTGTGCGCCGCCACGCGTTGAGCGCCGCGATTCCCGCTAACCACACCGGCGCCATGAGCGGACTGTAGATAACGACTTGCTGAACCATCCACGCGGCGGGTTCGAGCAGCACGTTCTTGGCGATCGCGTCATTGTGGAGCACCTCCCACATCGGCCAGCCCTGGACGGTTTGCCAAATGAGATTCGGGAGAATGATCGCCAGCGCGCAAGCTGCTCCGGCCCAAAACTCGCGCCGGCGAAAAAGCTCGCGCGGACCCGCGAGGACAATTCCGGCGAACAGCCCTGCGAGCAAGAAGGCGATGGTGTACTTGCTCTCGAGGGCGACTCCCGCGGCCGCACCGGCGGCGATGAGCCAGCGATATTCGCGCCGCAGTGCCGCGCGCAGGATCGCATACGTCACGAACGTCCAGAAGAACGGTTCGAGCGCCGTCGTCTCCAGTAACCCGGCCATTGCCAATAAGAGCGGCGAGAGACCCGAGCACAAGCCGGCGAAGATCTGGGCCGTGCGTCCGCCGCCGAGCAGGCGCGTTAGCGCGCACGCCGCCAGGACCGCGCCGACTTGAAAGAATGCCGGGATGATGCGCAGGAGCCACAGGCTACGGCCCCCGGCCTGCGATGCGGCGGCCAGCAGGGGTGTCAGCGGCGGCTGGTCGACGTAGCCCAGCGCCGGATGCCGCCCGCAGACGATGAAGTACAACTCATCCCGAAAGAAGCCGTAGCGGTTGAAGGCCAGGACGTGCAGGAAAAAGGGAATAGCCGCCAGCGAAAGCGCCAGCCGGTTTGACCAAGCCAAGCGTCCGGCGGCTGCGCACCGAAGCCTGAACCGGACCACGATCCTGTTCACGTCCGGACCGGTTTTGAGTTTACACGGTCGGTGCCCTGTGCTATCATTTGGGCCGAACGGACCGCGTGTCCGTTTCTTTCATGTTCGGCGCTTGCGCCGACGTCTTGTGAAACCGGATAATGGCGAAGAAAGAGCAGCGCGTGATGATTACGATGGCGTGCACCGAGTGCAAGCGCCGAAATTACAACACGCAGAAAAACAAGCAGAAAACCACGGAGCGCCTGGAGCTGAGCAAGTACTGCCGCTTCTGCCGGTGCCACCGCTCCCACCGCGAAACCAAGTAACCGGCCCAGAACCGCGAACGCCCAAGCCTTTTCCCGCCACGCCACCGACAAAGCCGTCTGAGCCTCCGCATAGCGTGCGGAAAGCGGATCGCGGTCGCTGGCGAGGAGCCGACGGGTGAAGTGGTCTACCGACCGCGAACCCCGAGGCGACGAAGTCCAGCGGCCGTGAGCCGCTTTCCCGGCCCCTAGGGTGGTAGCTCAATTGGTAGAGTCCTGGTCTCCAAAACCAGTTGTTGCAGGTTCGAGTCCTGTCCGCCCTGCCACTTCTCTCTCGAGTTGAAAGTACGATGAAACCAACGATCAATCGGCCGGGCAAACCGGCGGGAACGCGTGCTCCGGCCAGCCGCGGCCCGGCGGGTGCCGGGACGCCGTCGAACGTCCGCTCCGCCAACGCGCAAGCCTTCGTAACGGGCGTCATCTCCGAGATGAAGCGCGTGACTTGGCCGACGCGCGAAGAGTGGGTCACCGCCACCCTGCTCACGATCGGCCTGGTCGTCGTGGTCGGCCTCTATACCGCGGCGGCCGACCACCTTTTCGGTTGGCTGGTCGGACTTGTCACCGGAAATGCGACACGGTAGGTTTGATGGAATCAGCAGACGCGACCGTCGCGCCGGTCGAGGCGCCGAAATCGAAGAAGGACGACCGCAAAAAGTGGTTCGTCATTCATACCTATTCCGGGTATGAGAACAAAGTCAAGGCGAACCTCGAACGCCGTATCCATTCGATGAACATGACCGACAAGATCTTCCGCGTGCTCGTGCCGATGGAAGACGAAGTCGAGTTCAAAGACGGCAAGCGGAAGATCACGCCCAAGAAGGTCTTCCCGGGCTACGTGCTCGTTGAGATGGACATGGACGACGCGTCGTGGTACGTGGTCCGCAACACCTCCGGGGTCACGGGATTCGTCGGGTCGCCCGGCTCCGGCGAGAAGCCCGTCCCGCTGCAGGACAAAGAAGTCAAGACCATTCTTAAGCAAATGGGCATCGAGACGCCTAAGCTCAAGATCGATTTCGCCAAGGGCGACCGGGTCAAGGTCACCTCCGGCCCGTTCTTCGACTTCACCGGGATCGTCGACGAGATCCAGCCCGAAAAAGAGAAAGTCCGCGCCCTCATCTCGATTTTCGGGCGCGAAACGCCGGTCGAACTGGAGTTCTATCAAATCGAGAAGGTCTAGGAGGATCGACTTCGTCGATCCGTGGCGTTCGGGCTCCGCCCGAGCCGGCCCGTCGTCATGTGTCGGGTAGACCCGGCACATTCCTAGTAGGTCGACTTTGTCGAACCCTTCGCGTTCGGGCTTCGCCCGAGCCGCCTATCGGAACATGATCGGGTAAACGCGACAGCTTTTAGGTCCAGGAACGGGCGGGTGGCCTGCCGAGATGCAAGCGGGCCGCGCGAACGCGGCCGCTGGTCGCTTCCCGTGTTTGGAATCTGTCGGAAGCTGGGTCGAGGCCCAACGTCGCTCGCTGCTTCCGACTGATGCGTTGCGAGGATGGCCGCACCGTTCGGGCGCCGGGTGCTCGCGTGGCGGGCACCGGCGCCACGATGGAGATCGTCGGCGCCGATATTGAATCTCGGGATGGCGCGGCATGAAGTCCGCAACCGAGCGAGAAATGGTGCGGCAACGGGAGGCCGGCGGTTGACCGCGGTGTGTCTCTTGACGTGCGCTTTGACACGGCGTATAATACCTTCCTATGCCCCACGGTCGATAATTGGAAGTTCAGGGACCCGGAAGCCCGGGAGCCCTGTTCGGCGTTATCGGCCTTTTGGCGCATAGGGACGCTCTCCGGAACGTCCAGCCTAGGAGCATGACGGGCGCAGCCCGGCATGCGAAGCCGGCTGATCGGCCGTGAGGCCGAACGCGACAGATTCGACGCCAGTCGAATCCTCTAGAGGACGATGAATTGAACCTGCTCGATGTGAACAATTTCGACGCGATGCGTATCGGGCTGGCCAGCCCTGAGCAGATTCGCGCCTGGTCGTTCGGCGAAGTAAAAAAGCCCGAGACGATCAACTACCGCACGCTCAAACCCGAGCGCGACGGTCTGTTCTGCGAGAAAATCTTCGGACCCACCAAAGATTGGGAATGCCACTGCGGCAAATATAAGCGCATCCGCTTCAAGGGGATGATCTGCGACCGCTGCGGNNTCCTGCTCGACATGTCGCCGCGGCAGCTCGAGAAGGTTATCTATTTCGCCGCCTACATCGTCATCGATCAGGGCTCGACGACGCTGACCAAGCGCGAGGTGCTCACCGAGCAGAAGTATCGTGAGTCACGCGACAAGTGGGGCAACGGCTTCAAGGCCGGTATGGGCGCCGAAGCCATCCGCGAGTTGCTGCGCGACCTCAATTTGCGCAAGCTGCAAGAAGAGCTGCGCAAAGAGTTCAAGGAAACGACCGGGCAAAAGCGCGTCAAGGCGATCAAGCGGCTCGAAGTCGTCGAAGCGTTCCTGAGCTCGGGCAACAAGCCCGAGTGGATGATCCTCTCCGCCGTGCCGGTGATCGCGCCCGAACTGCGCCCGATGGTGCAACTCGACGGCGGCCGCTTCGCGACNNTGCAGGAAGCCGTCGACGCGCTCATCGACAACGGCCGCCGCGGCCGTCCCGTCACGGGTCCGAACAACCGTCCGCTCAAATCGCTGTCGGATATTCTAAAAGGCAAGCAGGGGCGGTTCCGGCAGAACCTGCTTGGCAAGCGCGTCGATTACTCGGGCCGCTCGGTCATCGNNGCGAAGCGCATGGTCGAACGCGTGCGGCCCGAAGTCTGGGACGTGCTCGACGAAGTCATTCGCGAACACCCGGTGCTGCTCAACCGCGCCCCGACGCTCCATCGCTTGGGCATTCAGGCGTTTGAGCCGGTGCTCGTCGAAGGCAAAGCGATCCATCTGCATCCGCTGGTCTGCACGCCCTACAACGCGGATTTCGACGGCGAC
>PLAE01000093.1 GCA_003134035.1 Candidatus Velthaea versatilis | reverse complement strand
GGCACCGGTGACACGGAGAACTTCAACAGCGCCGTCGACCCAGGATCGATCTAGGACGGTGGCCGGAGCGCTGGTCGGCGATTTTTCAGCGAAGCCCTCGGCGTAACCAACGACATGCACCTGGGTATGCGGTGTCGGGCGACCGAAGGTAATGATGCCGTGGTCCCACGGGCGAGGCGCGCGCTCGACATCGATGATGGCCAGATCGGGCAAATCGTAGCGAGCTCCATTGAACTGGAAAACGCTGCGAACGGTGCCGGTCCTGGTGTTGTCCGTCCACTCAACGTCAACGGTAGAACCTTTTGCGCCGACAACATGACCGCACGTCAATACAACGTGCTCCTTGATAAAAGAACCCGTGCCCCACTGACCATTGAAGGTCACGCGCGCGACAGCACTTTTGACCGAATCGAGGTCGATGTCCAGATCAACCACGGGTGCTCCTTGTTCGATTGCCGCGAAAGTTCGGTCGGTTCAGCATTCAGAGTCAATTGGTGCCGCGAGGCTCTGGGGAAAGTACTGCCCAATTTAGTGTTATCGACCGGGGTAGACCGCGTTTACCACTGCAACTATTTTGTGTTGAGGATAAGCAATTAAGCGCGACGGTTAAGGGACGCCGGTGCTTGTCAGGGGGGCAAAGTTAGCGGCGGGAGACGCGCACGAGCCGAGGATGTGGGATATTGATTTGGTGCTTGGATATCCTTTGGGCCGAAACAAGAGCCATTTCGGAAAGAGCTCTCAGATTGGCGCGAGGAGTCCGGCGATCTCTGATACGTCCCAATCCGATCGGTTTGCGGCAGCGGTCCGCGGTCCGTTAAACGCTATGTTCCCGCCGCTGACGGCGCCCGCGAAACACGAGACGCCGAGCCGCCGGGCGAACGCGCGCACTTTGAGGGGTAAGTAGGTGCGTGACGGATAGAGCGCCCAAATGGCTGGTCCGGCAAAAATCGGTCACCACCACTCGCCAATCAGCCAGTACGCGCCGCAGCGCCCCTGAGTTCATTTCATGACCGACGATCCAATCGGCTTGAACGGTGAGACCCATGCGACGCGCGCTCGTCAAGCGCGCCATCAGGACTCATGTTTCACCCGAAGCGGCGCTCGGCGGCGGCCGCACGCTGCTGCATATCGCCCCGCCAGCGCAACTGGCGGCGGCCGCAGACTCACCAAACAGACGCCGTGGCAACAGACGCGACGCGCGCGAATCCGCCGCCCACTCGGTCCGCGGCGCCGTTGCATCGATGTTTGCTCCGCCTTTTTCACGATATGTTATAACTCGGTAAAGGTGTACGGTAGTGTGGACTCAGGCGTCCGTCAGATTACAATTGACCGATTTGGATCGACTTTTTCGATATGCGAGGCGCACTGATCGAGCAACGCCGTAGCGTTGTGATCGAAGTGCAAATCCGCATTCACACGCAAGCGGCGGCATCGAATGGGTGGCGGGCACAAACCGACTCCGCAGGATCGAATTCGGCGATCAGTCGCGCAGCGACGCGAACAGAAAACACGACAGCCCGGAGATATCGATATGGTACTGATGAGTAAAACCTACGATGACCTGACCGTCGGGCAGGAGGCGTCGATTACCCGGATCGTGACACCGGATGATCTTTACGTCTTCGCGCACGTAAGCGGGGATATGAACCCGCTCAACCTTCCGAGCAGCGACGAGTTCGGTCGGCCCGGCACGAGCGCCCCGGCGCCCGCGATGTGGATCGGATCGCTTTTTTCCGCGGTGCTCGGAAATTTGCTGCCCGGACCGGGCTCGACGTACGAAGCTCAGACGCTGCGGTTCTACGCCCGAGCCTTCGTGGGAGATACCCTCACGATCACGGTTCGCGTGCAAGAGAAACGCCCGCCACGAACGATCATGTTGCAAACGGAGCTCAAGCGCGGCAGCGCAATGATCGCCGACGGCGTCGCCGAAGTGCATGCGCCGACGATCCGCCTCTCGATCGCGGATACCGAATTGCCGGCGCTCACCATCGGAAATCACCCCCACGTCGATCGGCTCATAGCAACTTGCCGCGACCTGCCGCCGCTGGCGACCGCCGTCGTCGCGCCGGAAGAAGAAATGGCCTTGCGGGGCGCGCTCAAAGCCGCGCGCGAACACCTTATCGAGCCGGTGCTGGTCGGCAGTGCGCAAAAGATTCGTGCCGTGGCCGAGGAGTGGCACTTGTCGCTCGACGATCTTGCAATCGAAGACGTGCCGGGCCACGATGCCGCGGCCACACGCGCGGTCGAGTTGGTCCATTCGGGTCGCGTGTCGGCGATCATGAAGGGTTTTCTGCACACCGATGAGTTGCTGCGTCAGGTCGTCAAAACGCAGGGAGGTTTGCGAACGTCCCGACGCCTCAGTCACGTGTTCGTGATGGACGCGCCCGCGCTGGCCGGGCTACTGCTCGTGACCGACGCCGTCGTCAACATCGCGCCGACGCTCGAAGACAAGGTCGATATCGTTCAAAATGCGATCGATCTGGCGCTCGCGTTGGGAATCGCTGAGCCCAAAGTCGGCATCCTGTCGGCGATCGAAACGGTGAATCCGAAGATCCCCTCGACGATCGATGCCGCGGTTTTGTCCAAAATGGCGGAACGCGGACAGATTCGCGGCGGTGTGGTGGACGGTCCGCTGGCGATGGATAACGCCGTCAGCTTGACCTCAGCTCGAACGAAGGGCGTCATCTCGGCCGTCGCGGGGCTCGCCGACGTGCTCGTCGTCCCAAACGTGGAAGCCGGCAACATCCTGGCCAAAGAACTAACGTACGCCGCGCAGGCCGAGGGAGCGGGCATCGTGCTGGGCGCGAAGGTGCCGATCATGCTCACGAGTCGCGCGGATGACGAACGTTCGCGGCTTTTTTCCTGCGCCGTGGCCGTACTCTACAACGCGTGGCGCGTCAACGGACGCTGCGCCCTGCCAGCGACGGTGGTATGAATCGGCAGATCGTCACCCTGAACGCCGGCTCATCGTCGATAAAGTTCGCCGTCTTCGACGAGGATGTCCGCCCGCCGACCCTGATCGCCTCGGGACTAGCGCAGAGCGTCGGCGGCGCGCGACACATTCTGGTACGGGACCGCGCAGCGGTCGCGCTGCACGAGGAGCAGTGGGTTCCATCCGAAGCTAGCGCATTTCACGCCGACGCCCTACGCCGCGTGCTCGCCTGGCGCACTGGGGCGTTCCCTGACGCGCGCGTCGCGGTCGTTGGTCATCGGGTCGTGCACGGCGGCGCGCACTTCGACCGACCGGTGGTGGTCAACGACGACGTACTCGCCGAACTTGCCGCGCTCGAGCCGTTGGCCCCCCTGCACCAGTCGCATAATATCGCGGGGATCTTCGCGGCCCGAGCGGCGTGGCCCGATGTGCCGCAGGTGGCGTGCTTTGACACGGCGTTTCACCGCGGCCATCCGTTCGTCCACGATGTGTTCGCCTTGCCCCGCTCGTTTTATCGCGACGGCGTGCGCTGCTACGGATTTCACGGTCTTTCGTACGAATATGTGATGGGCCGGCTGCGGGCGATCGCTCCCCGTGAGGCCGCCGGTCGTGTCGTCGTGGCGCATCTCGGCAACGGCGCATCGATGTGCGCGATCCTCAATGGAGCCTCCGTCGCCTGCACGATGGGCTTTTCCTCGCTCGACGGTCTCCCGATGGGCACGCGCTGCGGGCGACTCGATCCGGGCGTCATCCTCTATCTCTTGCTCGAGAAAAAGCTCGGCGTCGCTGAGCTTTCGGAAATGTTGTGGACCGAGTCCGGATTGAAAGGTCTCTCGGGCATTTCAAACGACATGCGCGAACTCGAGGCGTCGGATCAGCCTCAGGCGCGCGAGGCAATCGACTACTTTGTTTCTCGGGTCCGCTACGAACTCGGAGGCCTGGCTGCAGCTCTCGACGGTCTCGATGCGATCGTCTTCTGCGGCGGTGTCGGCGAGAATTCGTGGAGCATTCGAGACCGCGTGCTCGAAGGCATGGACTGGATCGGCATCAAGGTCGATCGAACAGCCAATCGCGCGGGTGCAGAACGCATCTCTTCCGCCGGTTCTGGCGTACGAGTTTTCGTCATCCGTACCGACGAGGAGGCGATAATCGCGCAACGCGCTGTCGAACTCCTCGCGCTCCAGGTGTTCTTGACGGCGCGATAATGGTTGCGTTTGGTAGCCATTCCAAGCTGCAGACAGCGCGCCAGCGCACGCGATGGTCGCCGGCACTCGCGCCGGCCGGCGTGCCGATACTTTCCAGCCAAACCGTGCGCAACGCGTGCGTCGTCTGCGCCCAATCTACGGGAACGACCTTGTGAAACGGTTTGCGTTCCACGACTGATCGATGGACCGCAGCAACGGGTCGTGATCGAGCAGGCCTTCCATTGTGCCGCTGGCGTGGCTGCGATCGTTCCGCCACTTCCGGAGTCCGGTGTAAGTTGCCACGACGGCTTGCCGGATGGAGCAACGCCCGAGTCAGGTCCTACACTTGATTTCATAGAGCCTCCGTGCCTCGGTGATTTGCCGCCGTGCTACCCTGGCGAATCCGAGGGTAACACGGGGAAAGATGCCAGCCTAGTTCGTGATGTTCTTCGTTGCAGGCGTGAAGAGCTCGGCAAGCTTGCTCGCGAAAACCTTCTGCTGGTCGAACAGCTGCGTCGCGAACAAGGTGTTGAGCTCGGTCATCTGGGCGAACGTCGGCAGACCTTCGATCGTCGCCGTGGCTGGCGAGTTCGCGATCGAGGGCAAACTGGAAACGAGTTCACGGGCCGTTGTGAGCGCGGAGACTTGGACCGTTTGGATCTGTTTGAGATTTTCCAGCGTTTGAGCTTGAATTTTTCCGAGAATGTCGAGGTAGGTCGTGGCCATGAGCTTTGTTCTCTTCCTCCGCCTTACTAAGAGGCGGTACGTTTCGTGAAATAAACGCCGAGTGCGGGCGGCATTCACACAGGCGGCAGCGCAGAAACTTCGGCGTTTCCCGCTCGCGACCGCACATGCAGAATCCCAAAAACCGCTTAACGAACTTGGCGGCGACAGATGGAATGAGCCCCTGCCCGCGTGCGACGATGTTCGCCCTTAGAACGAGAACGGTCGCAGGCGTTTGTACAGACGCTAACCAGGGAAGGCGGTTCCGACCTTCCGTGCCCGGCTCCGACGATTTTGCCGTTCCACGGAACGGAAAGGCCGTTACTATCGGCAGTGCCGCCGCGGAACCGAGCCGTCTAGCGTAGGCAGATTAAGTGTATCGCACACCGGCTCGGCCCGGTATCGTGAAATTCATGGAAGACTCACGATGACAAGCGCTGCAACTCGCTACTGACATCGCTTTTTATTTACGAGTGTTGGTTCCACGATCGTGCGAGCGGTCAATTTTGCGACGATGGTCGTGCGTTGATGTCTGGATTGGTGGACTTGAGCGGCGCGATCGCGGGCTTACGAGCTTATCGGCTTCCAACGCGAGACCACTCTCCGTCGACAGCGATTTCCCACCAACGATCGCGCGTATGATCACCCCGACCACGAACGGAGTCGGCGAGTTTTGGGAACGGCTTCAACGCTGCGACACGGTCTCGCCATGGAGCCCTTCGCTTCGGCCTCGGACTCGAAGATGTGGGGCGCCACGCCCGCGTCACGAGCGCTTCGCCGAGTTTAGCGCGCATGAACGCGCTCGTTGTGAAGCGGGTCACGCAAAGGAACCGCTCGAATTCTGCGAATTGCCGAAAAATGCGTTGAGTCGTCGTGACGAAGGAGCGGCAGCTCCTATCCCGCCTTTATGGCAGCGTCGGATTGGACCCGCTATCCTTAGTGAGCCGCGTTGACGTTATCCGCCGACGTCGACGCGGAAAAACGATTCGACGAACATCGCGCTTCGCTTACTGTGGAGGTTCGCAAGCTGATAATCGTTGTAAGCATAAAACTGCTGCCCGATGCGAACGCCGATCAGCGGGTCGACTCGGTGACGAAACGGCTCGTTCGCCGCGTCGTCGAAACGGTCTTCACTGCAATCGATGAACTTGCGATCGAAGCGGTGTTGCGCCTGGAAGAAAAGCCGGCCGAAGATTCGACCGTATCTCGTGCCTTGCGGGGAATCACCGGGACGACGCTGTGAGATTCAGAAGTGAAAGGTGCCGCCTAGCGTTTCGTGCAGAACTCCGCGAAGAGCCGCCACCCGAGAGATGAATGGTCATCGGCACGCCGAGGAATGCGTATCTGGCCGGACGCGATTCGAGCTTGCGCTGCGGGCTGTTGTATGCGGATGAACCGCCGGCGATCGTATCGTCGCTGCTCATGCCGGTAATTCCGCGCCGGTCCGTTCGGCTACAATGTACTGGGCGTACCAGTCGGGCCAATTCGAGTCTGCCTTGCCGATGCGGTGCTCATGCTGCCCGTGGGCGACCGCCGCACGCCGCAGCGCGCTCGCCAGGTCGCTCGCGAAGGAAAACGAGGTCTCGGCGGGTTCGATGCGCCCGGGCAGTCGTTGCGTGATTTCCTGGAGCAGCCACCTGTTACCATCCGGGTCGCTGAAGTTGGCGAACGAGGCGTAGCTGGTGCGATCCGGAGCGGGTCCGTCCGCTTGTTCGCGCGTGCCGTCAAGTCGGAACTGTGCGCCGGGCGTCGCGGCGTGAAAGACGTCACTGACGGCGGCACCGCGTTCGAGGAGCACACTGCGCGCAGCCGCGATGTCGGATACGACGAGATAGAGGCCGTTAGCGGAACCGGGTGCAGCCGTCGTAATGTTTGCACCGAACTGGACCGAACACGCCGACCCGGGCGGCGTGAGTTGAACGACCCGAAAGCCGTTATCGAAGGCGAAATCGGCGTCGAGCCGCCATCCGAGCCCCGCGTAAAACCCCTTCGCGCGGTCGACATCCGACACAGGGATGACGACTGCCTCTAACTTCATATCGACCTTCGCGACGTGCGTATGGCCGGCGTGGTCGTTCTTACGAATTTCTTGGACCATGAGTGCCTCCTGAGTGAAGAGTCTCCGGGCTTCATGCCCGCCCGTGGATCGCTGTCGTTAGCAGGCCTGCGCCGGAGGGTGCCACGAGCATAAGCCGCGCCCGGCTTAGCTGTCTATCATGCTTTGGTGTCGGCCCGCGACGGGGCGCGCATCGCGCGGCAATCCGTCATGCACGCGGCGTGGTCCGCGACGACGACACCTTGCGCGCCGACAAAACGCTGACGGGTACATGTATCTCGGCGGCTCGAAGTGTACCTCGACGCCTCGACTGCGGGGCGCAACCGGAGCAAAGCGCGGCGCAGTTCGGGAGCGTCGACCCGCGGCGAAGAAGAATGCGGCCGAAGCCAGCGAGGCGGCCTCCTCACTTCCGGCGTGAAAGGACCCGAATGGAGAATGATCTCATCCGCGTCGTCGACGCGCTGCCCGGACTCGTCTGGACGGCGCTTCCCGACGGCCGTGCCGACTTTCTCAATGCGCGGTGGTGTCATTACACCGGGCTGCGCCGCGAGGCAGCCTACGGTTACGCCTGGTTGGAGGCGGTGCACCCGGAGGATGTTTCGGCGCTGCTCGAACGGTGGCAGGCCGCGCTTGAATCTGGTGAGGCACGCGAGATCGAGGCGCGGATACGGCGCTTCGATGGCGAGTATCGCTGGTTCAGTTTCAACGCCAGCCCGATTTTCGATGCCTGCGGAACGCTCGTCCGCTGGTGCGGAATCAATACCGACATAGAGGATCGGCGACGCGCCGAACGTGCTGGGCGAGAGAGCGATCGTCGGTTCGAGCTAATCGTCGACGGTCTCCCGGCCGTGGTCACGCTCATGACGGCGGATGGCGAACTCGAACGAGCCAACCGGCACATGATCGATTACTTCGGGAAGACGCTCGAGGAATTGAAAAGCCGGCCCGTCGGCTACAGTTTCCATCCCGACGACCGGCTGGAAGTCCTTGCGCGGTGGAGGCATTCGGTGGCTACCGGCGAGAGCTATGATTTCGAGGCTCGGCTGCGCGGGGCCGACGGCGTCTATCGCTGGTTTCACAGCCGCGGCTTCCCCTTGCGAGATGCCGACGGGCGCATCGCGCTTTGGTACATCCTGCAGACCGACATCGACGATCGTAAACGCGCCGAGATGCTTTTGCAAGGCGAAAAAGAGCTCATCGAAATGGTCGCGCGCGGCCGCGCGATCGCCGACATTCTCGAGTCGCTGTGTGAACTCGCGCAAAAAGCGGCCGGCGGCTGTTATTGCAGCGTCGTCGTCGTCGACTCAAGCGGCGCTCGCATCGTGCAAGCGGTAGCACCCAGCCTGTCGGCTCGTTTCCTCGGCGCGATCGCCGATGTACCGCTGCGGGAGCGCGCGAGCCCGTGCGCTCTTGCGGCAGCCGCGAACGAGCAAGTCATCATATCAGATCTTTGCTTGGAAACGCGATGGCCCAACGAGTGGTGGTCGATCGCGTCGGCGACCGGCTTGCGGGCGTGCTGGTCGACCCCTTTCTCCTCCACGGCGGGCGACGTCTTAGGGGCCATCACCTTGTATTACGATGAACCCAAAAGCCCCGATGCGCTGCACCAGAGTTTAATCGATCGGTTCGCGCATATTGCGAGCGTCGCTGTGGAGCGCTCGCGCAGCGACACGAAACTCAAGCGAAACGAAGCGTTCCTCGCCGAGGCCCAACGCCTGAGCCGAACCGGAAGCTGGGCGTGGCGAATTGCGACCGGCGAGATGATTTGGTCGCGGCAAACCTATCGAATATTCGAGATCGATCCGCGATCGACCATTACCCCCGAACTCATCGCCTCTCGCGTGCATCCGGACGACTTACCGATCTTTCACGAGATGATGTCCCGCGCGCAGGATGGCGCGGGCTCTTTTTCCTACGAGCATCGACTGCTGATGTCCGATGGATCGGTCAAGCATCTGCAGATCGTCGCGCGCATCACGCGCGACGCGGCCGATCAGGTCGAGTGCATCGGTGCCGTGCTCGACGTGACCGAGCGCCGGCACGCCGAAGAGGCGCTCGGCAAGGTGCGTTCGGAACTCGCACACGTGGCCCGGGTTTCCAGCCTAGGCGCGCTCACCGCGTCCATCGCGCACGAGGTGAGCCAGCCGCTTTCGGGCATCATCACCAACGCCGGAACTTGCCTGCGCATGTTGGCCGCCGCTCCGCCCGACATCGAGGGCGCGCGCGAAACCGTCGCGCGCACGATCCGCGACGGCAAGCGCGCCGTCGAGATCATCGCTCGATTGCGCGCGTTGTTCGCTAAGAAAGAGCCGACGGTGGAACCCGTTGACGTAAGTGCCTTGACACGCGAGGTGCTCGCTCTGTCGCGGGCCGAACTGCAACGCGGTCGAGTGATCGTCCAGACGGAACTGGACGATCACTTGCCGCTCGTTAGCGGTGACCGCGTTCAGCTTCAGCAAGTCGTCCTCAACCTGCTCTTGAACGCATCCGAAGCGATGAGCGCCGTGAGCGGCGGAGCCCGCGAGCTCGTCGTGCGGTCGGCCATCGACGACGCGGGCGACGTGTTCGTCGAGGTGTGCGACTCGGGTCCGGGCATCGATCCGGACGATCTCGATCGGCTCTTCAGTTCGTTTTACACGACAAAGCCGGACGGGATGGGAATGGGCCTGTCGATCAGCCGCTCGATCGTCGAAGCGCACGGGGGACGCCTGACGGCGAGGCACAACGATGCTCACGGCGCGGCCTTCCGATTCACGCTGCCCGCCCC
Source organism: Candidatus Velthaea versatilis (assembly GCA_003134035.1). GTDB lineage: Bacteria > Vulcanimicrobiota > Vulcanimicrobiia > Vulcanimicrobiales > Vulcanimicrobiaceae > Velthaea > Velthaea versatilis. Next base: position 17,573 of record PLAE01000093.1, on the reverse strand, counting down.
GACCGCGATCTGAAGATTCGGACGCGAGTCTCTCCGGGGCTGCTGAACGCCGCTAAATAAACGCCGGGTTCGATCGGAGAAGCGTTCCGGGACGGTCGCGTGGGCTGGGCTGCGTTGAGTCGCCAGACGTGTACGGATACCGCGCGTTGCACAAGTGCCCGGCTCGATGTTGCGCTGGACAAACGTGACCCCCCGAGCTTTCGCTATGCGCGTACCGGTCGGAACGCCGATCGGAGCTCCGCGGCCAACAGCTCGGGTTGTTCCCAGGCCGCGAAGTGTCCGCCTTTGTCGACTTCGTTCCAGTAGATGAGGTTGCGGTAACTTTTTTGCGCCCACGTCTTGGGTGCGCGATAGATCTCACCGGGGAAGACCGTGATGGCGGTCGGCAGCGAAACATCGACAGCGTTGAAGTTATTCGCGTTGTTTTCCCAATACAGTTGCGCGGATGACGTGGCGCTGTTCGTCAGCCAGTACAGCGTAACGTCGTCGAGCATCTGGTCCCGCGAGAGCGAGCGCTCGGGCATGCCGTTGCTGTACGTCCATTCGGCGAACTTGTCGTACATCCAGGCCGCAAGACCCGCCGGCGAATCCGCGAGGCCGTAGCCGACCGTCTGGGGGCGCGTGACCATCATCGCCGAATAGCCGCAGCTTTTTTTATAGAACCTGTCGAGGGATTCGAACGCGGCCCGTTCGACCTTCGACAGGCCGGGCGGCGGCGGGCCACCTTCCACGAGGCAGGCTGCGACATCGCTTGGAACCGTCGCCGGCATATTGACGTGGATCGCGAGCAATCCCGGCGACGCCTGCCGTGCCATTGCGTGCGAAACGACCGAGCCCCAGTCGCCGCCTTGCGCCACATAACGCGTGTAGCCCAGACGCTGCATCAGCACGGCCCAGGCACTCGCAATCCGATCCGGACCCCAGCCCGTTCCGCTCGGCTTACCCGAGAGACCGTATCCCGGGAGCGACGGCATGACCACGTCGAAAGCGTCTTCCGCGCGTCCGCCGTGCGCGGTGGGGTCGGTTAGCGGACCGATGATGTCGAGCAGCTCGAAGATCGATCCCGGCCAACCGTGCGTGACGATCAGCGGCATGGCGTTCGGATGACGCGACCGCACATGAGTGAATACGATGTCGAGCCCGTCGATCGTCGTCACGAACTGCGGAAAGGCATTGAGTTTCGATTCCGCTCGTCGCCAGTCGTATGTCGTGCCCCAGTAGTCGACGAACCCGCGGATCACATCCAACTTTACGCCTTGCGATTGATCGGCAACGGTCTCGCGGTCGGGCCAACGCGTTGCCGCAATCCGCCGCCGCAAGTCAGCGAGTGCGGCGTTCGGAACCTCGACGCCGAACGGGCGTATGCCGTCGCCGTGTTTCTTCGCGGCTCCGTCGAACGCGTTGATGCTCCCGGCTCGCGCGGCAACCGAGCCCGATAGGGCGAACTGCGCACCGGCGATGGTTACGGCCGCCGCGCCCAAAAATCCGCGGCGATGAAAGAATCTTGACATGGGACTTCTCCTAAGAAGGTAGTCGTGGGTGAGGCTGTGGTTTGACAGATGCGCAACGTAACGTCACAGCACGGCGCCGCGCGCTAGTGACGAGCGCGCCTTGGCGCCAACGCGCCGGCGTCATGCCGGAAGAGCGCCGAAATACGTGGCACAAGTGAGCCTGATCCGTGAATCCTGCCGCGAGCGCGATGTCGCACAGTGAGGCGTCCGTCTCGAGCACGGTGTCTTCTCCTGACGCAAGGTTGGCAGATCAAGTGCCTGCGACGAAGCTGATACGATAGTGCGTTGTGCCGCGTGTCCTTAATCGGATGCAATGACATCATAGGGTTGATCGTGCGTCCATTATACGATGGTATCGCTCCGCTTCTGCCGTTGCCCACTAACACCATCGCACAATAGACGGCATCCCGACATCCGAATACTGTCGAGTCATCGCCCGGTGGCGGATGAAGTCAGGTACGCCGCCGTGCAGCGCTTAGACGCAAATAGCAATGCAATGACACCCAGTCGAGGACGACACCATGCAAGGTATCCGGGTATTCTCATCGGTCAGCGACGCGCTCGAAGCCGGTTTTCAGCTTTACGATCGCACGAGTGAGGGTTATCTTGCTCGGATCCGGACGACCCGCGGATGGGCCCTCGCGGTGGTCCGGATCGCCCGTTCGCGATACTGAAGCGCGGCTGCGCGCGGTTCGGCGGCGCTGCATCCCTCTGCCGCCGGGACCGGCGCGCTTGGAGACCGGGCTTCGCCTCTCCGCCGGCGAATTTTCCGCACCGCCTGCAGGGGCAACCCGGGCGCCGCGGAGCAACACCAAAGTAGGATGGACGCTCGTGGCCGGTTAGAATATCCTGAGGCAAAGTCGATTAGAGCGCGCATGGGAAGCAACAGATGCAAAGCACTGCGTTCAGGCGCATCGCCGTTCAAACGTCCGCCGGCCTCTTAGCCATCGCGATCGTCACTGCGGGTTGTTATCGCATACGCCTCGGTCTTGCGGCGCCTTTGTGTCTCGACCTATGCGCTATCGTGATCCTGTCGCTGCGCGGCAGCTTCCTCACATCGGCTCTCGTGTCCGTCGTCGCCGTCGGTTGCCTGGACTACTATTTCGCGGAGCCGCTCTTCACGCCGCTGATTCTCGATCCGCTCGACAGCTTCGCTTTAGCGCTCTTCCTGGTCACGTCAGCCGTGGTCACAACCCTGGTATCTCGTCTGCGCAGCCGCGCCGAACAGCTGACGCTCAGAGATCGAGAGTTACAAGAGCGGATGGCCGAGATAAAGCGTGGCCAAGACCAGTTAAATCTTGCGCGCGTCAATCGCATCATGCTCATGGGTGAAATGACCGCATCGATCGCCCATGAAGTCAATCAGCCGCTCACGGGGATTATGGCGAACGCCGGGACGGCGGCACGATACCTCAGCCGCGACGTCCCCGACCTCGAGGAAGTTCGGCGTTATCTGGGCCTTATCGTTCGGGACGGGAGGCGCGCCGCAGATGTCATCTCCCGCATTCGGGCGCTGGCCAAGAAAGCACCGCCGCGGTCGCTGCAACTCGATCTCAACGAAACGATTCTCGATGTCGCCAAGCTGATCGAACGAGAGGTGCACGTCAAGCAAGTAGCCTTGCGGACGGAGCTCGCGAGCGACCTGCCCTCCGTGCCCGCCGACCGCGTGCAATTGCAGCAAGTTCTGCTCAACCTCATCGTCAATGCGCTCGAGGCGATGAATGAGCTCGACTCAGGACCACGCGAGCTGGCCGTCGCGTCGGGGCGAACCGAGTTCAACGAAGTGTTCGTCGAAGTGCGCGACTGTGGACCGGGATTCGATCCCGGCGATCTCGATCGCCTCTTCAATTCGTTTTACACGACGAAATCGGACGGAATGGGGATGGGCCTCTCGATCAGCCGATCGATCGTTGAAGCCCATGGAGGACGCTTGACGGCGGCACCCAACGTGCCGCGCGGCGCGGCCTTTCGCTTCACGCTGCCCGTCGAAATCGACGAACGCACTGCGTCGAGCCGTTGAACTCAGGGCCGGTGGAATGCGCTCGCGAGCTTGGGATTGGGAGCACCGATGTCTGAAGAGCCGCCCACCGTTCACGTGATCGATGACGATCCGTCCGTAAGAGATGCGATCGTCGGTATGGTGAACTCGGTGGGACTGCGGGTACGGGCATTCGAGTCGACTCAGGCCTTTCTTCACGAGCGCTTACCCGACGGACCCAATTGCCTCGTTCTCGACGTGAGACTCCCGGGATTGAGCGGGCTCGATTTTCAGAACGAGCTCAAAAAAACGGACACTCCCGTTCCGATCATTTTCATCACCGGGTTTGGCGACGTGCCGATGACCGTGCGGGCGATGAAAGCCGGCGCGGTCGAATTCCTGACCAAGCCCTTCCGGGATCAGGATCTCTTGGACGCGATCGCACACGCGCTCGATCAGGATCGCGTCGCGCGGCATGAGCGCGCGGAGCTGAGCACACTGCGGCAGCGCTTTGACTCGCTTACTGAGCGCGAGCGCCAAGTCATGACCTTCGTCCTCGCAGGCAAACTCAATCGGGAGATCGCCGCGCAATTCGGCACGAGCGAAATCACCGTAAAGGTCCAGCGGAGTCGCGTAATGCGCAAGCTGCAGGCCGAATCGGTGATCGATTTGGCTCACATTGCCGCCAAACTCGATAGCGGCGCTTCCAAGTGAACCTTCCTCCGGTATAGGCGCGATATACGAAGGTATACTCGAGAGCATTCGGACGCGTAATTGTACCCGCGCACTCCGCATGGTATCGTCAAGCTTGTGAAGACCCAAAATGACTCAAAACGATTAGTTGCCGTTGTCGACGACGATGAATCCGTCCGTAGTGCGGTTCACGGTGCATTGAGATCCGTTGGCCTGCATGCTCGAGCCTTCGGTTCGGCCGAAGAGTTCCTCAAATCCGGCGTACAAAGCGAAACGGGATGCCTCATCACGGATCTCCAGATGCCGGGAATGAGCGGTCTCGAGTTGCAGGCGAAGCTGGCGCAAAGTGGTTCCCGCATACCGATCATTTTCATCACCGCTTACGGCGAGCCGAGAATGCGAGCGCAAGCGATGGAGGCGGGTGCGATCCGATTTCTGGACAAGCCGTTTGATGACGATGTTTTGCTCGAAACGGTCCGCACGATCATTGAAAGGTAAGGCCGCCCCATGATGGTGCATCAAAAGGTGAGCGCCTCGGCTGCAAGCGCTAGGGTCCCCCACGAGGACGCGATCGTATTCGTCGTCGACGACGATATCTCCGTGCGCGAATCATTGGAAATGCTCATCCGGCACGCAGGCTGGACATCGAAGATGTTCGCATGCGCGCAAGAGTTTCTCGCGCATCCGCGCCAAAATATGCCCCGCTGCCTCGTGCTCGACGTTACGTTGCCGGATCTCAACGGACTCGATCTGCAGCGGAGCCTATCGATCGACCAGCCGTACATGCCTATCATCTTCATCACGGGCTATGGCGACATACCAACGAGCGTTCAAGCCATGAAAGCCGGTGCGTTTGAATTCTTGACAAAGCCCTTGTTCAGCGACGTATTGCTGGCTTCGATACGCGGGGCGCTCGAGCGCAGCCGCAAGGCCCTCCGTGAAGAGGCGGAGCTTGACGTGCTGCGCGATTGCTACGCTTCGCTCACACCTCGCGAACGCGAAGTAATGGAGCTCGTGACCTCCGGTTACTTGAACAAGGAGATCGGGGACGAACTTGGCATTAGCGTGATAACGGTCAAGGCGCATCGCGGCAGTGTCATGCGCAAGATGGAGGCTGAGTCGCTGGCCGAACTCGTGGGAATCAATGCGCGGCTCCGTGCCGCAATGCAACCGAAAGACGAGTCCTTCGCACTTCACACGTGACAGTCTCTAGGGGCTCGCGCTGTGCGCGACGGAGCGTCCTCGACAAACACCACGAGACAAGTATTCTGGAAGTCGGCTTCCATCGACCGTGCGGACTTCGGCTGCGCCGTTAGGTATCTGCCGTAAACNNGCGTGTTGAGCTTTGTTCAAGACATCTCCAAAGCCATCGCGCCAATCGACGGATTCTGTGTTCTTCGATTCGAGGCGCGCACGCGGCGTCGGCCGAGAAGGTGGCCGTCGGCGGTCGATCGAGCCGCTCGCCTTTAGGAAACGGACAGCTCGCTGACGCAGAGGCGTGTCTTCTCGACGCGCCTCGCGGTATTTGAGCAATCGCCGCTTCAGGTAACCGGACACTGTATGCCGCGAGCGTGAGGGCAGAGTATGATAAAAAGCCGGTCGTGTGATCGGAACACTCGACACCAAAGTGCGATAGACGGCTGATTGTCAGTAGAATATCTTCAAGGCACGGAGAGCAAAGACGTCTCGCCATCAGCGCAAAGAGTAAATGCTTCCGTTCATACACTAGATCGCTTTTCAGGAGTATTACCATGTCCAATCGCCTTGTCAAAATCGCAGCCGTTGCTGCGGGTCTCGCCGCGAGCCCGGTGATGGCACACGCGCATACCGTCGCGCACGCCGCGTCCTCACCCGTCGAGATCCTCCCGTTCAACGTTGGAGACCAATACATCGTACAGTCAGATGACGGGGGTTTTCCGGCGCGGACCGGGCTGTTTGCCACCAACGTTGATCCTGGTTCAATTTTGCTGCGATTCGTCAATCGTAGCGCCGTCCCGGCCACCTCGGTGACCTTCGTCGTCAAGGACGGTGAAGACAGCCGGAGCATCATCGACAAAGGAAACTTCCGTCCGGGCGTGCTCATCGAGCATTCGTTCGGCGGATACGTTGGATCGAATGACGTTTCGATAGCGACCTTCGGGGTCGCCGAGGTCGACTTCGCAGACGGCACGGTCTGGCATGCCGCGCACATCGATGCCGGCGACCATGCCGGCTCGCGCGCGGCCTCTGCCGACGCGGTCGCCGACACGATGGAGAGTCGCCGCGCGGAACTCGAACATGTGAACGCCGAAGCGCGGCGGGTGGCTTTCCGCCACCTTGGGACGAGTCTCTAAGGCGGCATGTGCCGTAGCCGGCGGCCCCGGCCGGATTGCGCAACCGGCACGGGCCCGCTGCGAGCGCAGACACGTCCCCTTGATCGGGATAAACGGACGGCAACTTGCGTTTAGACCGTCCGAAGTGGGGAAATTTATATCGTCTCTGACAGCGGACATGCGCGCCGGCCGTCCCCTCTTCGGTGTACCCAAGTAAATCCGCGAGTTCGTAGCAGTTTCACGCGGGCAAATTCCGGGAGCTGGTCCGCGTCAACCGGAAAGCAGGCGACGCCGATGGACGCGATGAGCTGCACGTCTTTTTAGTCGGCGCGATGGTGGACGATCGTCCGCCGCCGATCGGGTTGGCGCAGATGGCATGGCTGTCGTCGGCCGTTGCCGCCCTGGCTGACACGCCAAAGCGAGCGCGATCTTGAGGCCGAGCTAGGCCGCTTATCGCTCAGGCTCTTGAGCATTGGACGGAGATCGCGCAACGCGGCTCAGGCCACTCCGCCGGCAGATCACCAACCAAGCGGCGTTAAGACCGTTCATGGGAAAAAAGGATTGGGTGATTCTCCGGTAGCTCGCCGACGCTCCTAAAAGGTCGGAGCGTAACGTAATCTCGGAGTCCGCCAGTTCAGATTTCGACCGCCCGGTCGAATGCTTCGTTGGGTTCAAGATGCGCGCCCGCGGCGGCAAGCATGGCGATCTGCCCAAGTAATTCGGTACTGTTGGCGATTCGCACGCCGGCTCGGCGCAGCTCTTCGAGCGCGCTATCCTCGTCGGTCGGACGCAGATTGACGGCGGCGCTCGCGTCCGCCAGAACGACGACACCGAATTCCTCGGCTTTCGCATCGAGCGCGGTTGCTTTCACGCAGTAGTCGGTCGCGAGGCCGCAAACGAAGATCCGCCGGACGCCGTGCGCGCGCAGGTCCGCAGCGAGATCGGTGGCGGCGAAGCCGCTGTAACCATCGGTCTTCCGATCGACGCCCTTTTCGACGATCCGCGCGGTTTGCGAAAGACACAGCCGTTGGTCCAGCGCGGCGCCGTGCGAGCCGGCCACGCAATGTACCGGCCACGGCCCTCCGTGCTGCGTAAAGGAGCTGTGGTCGGGCGGATGCCAATCGCGTGTAGCGTAAACGCGCGGAAAGCGTGGCAGCAGCGCGTTGATCGGTGCGAAGATTCGTTCCCCTTCCGCGACGGCAAGCGCGCCCCCCGGAAGGAAGTCATGCTGCACGTCCACGACGACGAGCGCGTCGTCCGCTTCAATCGAAAGTTCCGGCATGGGTGTCATGGACCGATCTTACCTTCTTTCGAGCAGACTCTCCTGATAAGCCGAAAGGCCGGTCAAACCTGCCGCCCGATCAACGGGAGGAAGCGCATGCGATTCTGCGGCTCGACGTCGACGTCAATTTCGACTTCATCGCCGACCACCGACAAGAGTTGATAAGCGCCGCCACGATTTTCGCCGCGGTGGTTCACGATTCTCGCGTCTTCGGGGCAAGGATTGGGGATCGTTCGCGAGGCGACGTATCGGATGCCGTCGCTGCCGGTTCCGCCGACAGCCGCAGCATTCGATGCTGGCGACGTTCGTGCGGATGCCGCATTGCAGTTTACGGCCGTCGCGCTCTTCGTCGAACGCGCGCAAGCGGTCAACAACCGCTTTGAACTGACCGATGAGAATGCGCCCAGTATCGCGGATATTTGCCGCCGACTTGACGGCATTGCCCTGGCCATCGAGCTTGCGGCTGCGCGGGTGAGGTGCGGAAAAGGCTCGCACGCGTCTTCGACTGCTTTCCACAGCTTGCGCCGCGCAGGGATCAATTCGCCGGAACGCTCAGCGGCGGCGAGCAGCAGATGCTGGCGATCGGCCGTGCGTTGATGATGGCACCCCAGTTGATATTACTTGATGAGCCCTCATTGGGCTTGGCGCCGCTCATCGTTCGTTCCATCTTCGCCCTTCTGCGCGAGATCAACGAGCGCGATGGTGCGACAATGCTGGTCGCCGAGCAGAATGCCGCCGTCGCATTGGGAACGGCTTCACGCGCGTACGTTCTCGAAACGGGGCGCGTGGCGGTCAGCGAGCGCAGCGAAACATTGATCGGCGATAACCGTCTTCGCGAAGCCTATCTCGGCGCATAGCCGAGCGGAGAGGCAATGATACAGACGTCGGTCGTATGCGCGCCAATGTTGCGCGACGTTCCGCTGAGAACGGTGTCCGACTTCATCCGCGAGCGAGCGCGCGGTCGACCCGGCGACACGGCTCTTATCGACGCGGTCACCGATGCTCGATGCACGTACGGCGCGCTCGATCATCTGATCGGACGCTGCGCGGCGGGGCTGGCAGCCAACGGTTTTGCGCCAGGCGACACCCTCGTCATCGTCGCGCCCAACTCGCCCGAGTGGCCGATCGCGGCACTCGGCGCGCTGAGCGCCGGCGGCGTTATCAGCGCCGCGAACCCTGCGCACGGCGCGGACGAACTGGCGCGCCAGATGTGCGAAACCGGCGCCCGGTTCGCGTTTACCGTGCCGCCATTCCTAATTACCGTGCGCGAAGCAGCCGCGCAAGCCGGTTCGGTAACGATAATCGTCCTCGGCGAGGCCGAGGGCACAGTAAGCTTTGCGTCGCTCCTTGCATCTCGGGAGCCCGAGCCGGTGCTCGAACTCGATCCCGACGCTCTGGCCGCCTTGCCGTACTCGTCGGGCACCGCGGGCGTGGCGAAGGGTGTAATTCTCACCCATCGGACCATCGTGTGGAATCTGTGCCAGACCATTCAAGCGTTTCCGATGACCAAAGCCGACGTGGTGTTGGCCGTCCTGCCGATGTTTCACACCTTCGGTTGGTAACGTCACGACGCTCTGCCGGCTGGCAACGGGCGGCACAGTGGTCACTCTGCCGTGCTTCGAGCCGCAAGCGTTTCTGACGGCGATCGAGCGTTACCACGTAACGCACATTGGCCTCGTTCCCCCGCTGCTGCAGTTTTTAGCGACTCACCCGCTAGTCGACACCCGCGATCTCTCGTTGAGTGCGCTTCAAAAGCTGATCGATAGCTAATCCACGCGCCCTGACTCGGGCGTCGAAGCTTAGAGAGAACGTGCCGCGGCAATCGCCTCATCGTCGTTCATGGCGGCGCCGGCCAGCATGACGTTCGCAAGTTCGTCGGTGCTCATCGTATCGCGGAGGACGCTTATGACTCGGTCATATTCTTGTTGTGTGATGTATTGACGTGGACTGAGCGCTGCAATGCGCGCATCGACGTAGCCGAGCAGTCGTGCGACGCCCGCCAACCGTTCTAGCTGCGGCTGCTGGTCAATAGGCGGCGACAACGCGGCGATCGACGCGAGATGCTGAATCGTCCATCCGAGCACGACGTGATGTTGCGTCTCGCACGCGATCTCGAGAGCCTCATCGGCGCGCGCGCGCGCGTCGTCCCATCGATCGCATGCGACGAGATACGCTGCCAGAAGGTGCAGTTGAATTGCTAAATAGGAGGATCGAGGACCACGCCGCTTTGCGAGCCCTGACGTACTGAGCTCCACCGCTAGCTCGACGTTGCCCGCCTGGAATTCAATTTCGGCGAGAAGCAACGCCGGCCTGTGCGCGTAGAGGTCGGCACCAATTGCTTTGAACGTCGCACGCGCCTCCGTGACGTACGCGCGAGCTTGGGGCATGTCGCCTGCGCGGCAACGGGCTCTGGCGAGGCCTTCGAGCATCACCCAACAACCCGTTAACAAATCCCCAGCTGCGCGTGTCGCCTCAAGAACACTGCGCAGTAGTCGCTCCGCCTCCGCGTCGCGGCCCAAATAAAGCGTCGATACCCCCGCCATATTTTGAGCGCGGGCGACGAGCAGCGGTTCGCCGAGTTCGTGACACATCTCTAGAACGCGCCGGCTGCCCGCGAGCGCCGCTTCGAACTCATTTGAAAGCAAGGTCAAAGCAGCATCCGCTAACTCCATGCGCGCTACAAGCACTGCAGGTGTTCGCTCATCGACCAAATCGAGTGCAGCGCGCATCCAACGTCGCCCTTGCGCGATGGAAAAAAGCGACCATACCGGAAACATGGCAGGAGCTAGACGTTGCCCTAAGACGACGTCGCCGCGCGTTTCGAGGGTCCAAGCCAGGGCGGCCTTCCAGTTCTCAAGCTCCAACGCGGCCCGCGCAAGCCACGCCAGGTTCGGAGCGGCATGATACTCGCGACGCAGCCGCTCGGCCAAATCGACGTGCACCGACGCATGACGATGCGCTATGAGCGTCGTTTCGCCGCGCTCGGCGAGCTTCGCATGCGCGTACTGGCGAGTTGATTCCAGCAGCTGATAGCGTGACTCGTCAGCTCCCATGTCGGCCACGAGCAGCGACTTGTCGACTAGCGACGTGAGCAACTCCAACACACCGAACTCATCGACCGCGTCATCGGAGTACACCGCGGCCGCCGTCGCCAGCGTGCACCCACCGGCAAAGATCGAGAGCCGCTCGAACAGTCGCTGTTCGGGCGGCGAAAGCAAATCGTAGCTCCAGTCGATAAGCGCGCGCATCGTTTGGTGGCGCGGTAATGCCGTGCGATCGCCGCCGGTAAGGAGCTGCAGCCGCTGCGCGAGCTTGGTCGACAGCGCCTGCACCGATAAGATCTTCACCCGAGCGGCAGCGAGTTCGATTGCCAACGGGATGCCGTCGAGCTCACGGCAGATCTGCGCGACGATCGGCGCGTTGTCGTCGCTGAGCACGAATCGGTGATCAATTGCCCGCGCACGCTGATCGAAGAGGACCACAGCGGCGTAGCCTGCAGCCTCGGCAGCTCTCAAGCGCGGTGTCTCCTGTGGCAGTGGGACGCCCAACGACGGCAGCCGATACGTGTGCTCGCCGGCGATCCGAAGCGGTTCCCGGCTCGTCGCGAGGATCTGCAGTCGCGCACAGCCGCGCAGCAAGGCGTCCGCCAGCGCAGCCGCTTCGGCGATCACGTGTTCGCAGTTATCGAGAATCAGCAGTAGCGATTTCTGCTCGAGGTGCGCGACGAGCGTTGCGAGCAGCGGACGATTGGGTGATTCTTGGAGCCCGAGGCCTTGCACGACCGTCGATGCGACGGATGAGCCTTGTGCCAGCGGCGCTAGTTCAACGAACCACACTCCCGCCTCTGTGCCATCGATCAGCGCGTCACCGGCCGCAGTCGCCATCCGCGTCTTGCCGATCCCACCCGCCCCGGTCACGGTCACCAGTCGATTGCCCTGTAGCAACTCAACGATGTCTGTAATCTCAGCCGCGCGGCCGACCAGGCTGGTGCGGGCGGGCGGCAAGTTCGTTGCGCGCCCAGGCCCGTCGGCAACCTCCGCTTTGCGATCAAGGCGTCCAAGCGGCCGGTGCGGGACGTGGGCGGCCGCTTCGAGTTCCGCGGCAGCGGACGGGGATAAGCTTAACGCCTTCGCGATCAAGGCCACGGTCTCGCGATAGGGTGACCGGCGGTCGCCGCGCTCCAACGCACCGATCCCGACAGCGCTCATCCGCGCCCGCTCAGCCAATGCCTCCTGCGAGAGGCCGGCCGCCAGCCGATGGCGCCGCAAGAGCACCCCGAATGCCGAACCCGCCACTCGCTCCGTTTCCACTGCCGCTAACTCCGGACCGTCGCTAAGGCGTCGCACTTCTCAATGCCAAGATGTATGACCGTGGACGGTGGCGGCCATCTTTATGCGTCGTCCTCCAGTGGCGCGTCCAAAATGTCTCGCTAGCGTTCACTGGAAGGCCGGTATCGTTTCCCCCCATCCGCGAGCGATTTCCCCTACTTAGCGACGAGCCGAACGGCACCCGCCATCCGTGCTTACCTTGCTTACCGAAGGGCAATAATCGCCGTGACCGACGGTATAAGAACGCATTCCATCGGCCTATTCGCTGTGATCGGATGGAGCCCCATCCGCTGACTCTCCGCTGACGCTCACCCGGTCGTCGCTAACAGCATCGCATCGTGAACTGTATAGCCAAAGTGTATAGCTGTCGTTGGTCGCGGTGCCGCTTTTGCGTCATCATCTCTCAGCAGCGACGGCAACGCACACCACCAGCGCAGATGATGTTTCGCCATCAGCACCGGCTTGCAGCTTCGTTCCCACGAGGAGCATTTCGTTATGTGTACGACGGGAGCCGGTGATGGTCGCGCATACTTTAATAACGCGGCGGTGCGAACCGAGTACGGTCGCAGCTCCTCCTTAGCTGGGGGATTTCCAATAAACTGTGGAGGGAATGTTGATATGGATATGATCCAAGGCCCACCGCCCGCGCTCGCAGAGCTTGCCAAGTTTGATCGCGAGTGGAACGGCACGCCGCACCGGAACATCTGCGTTAGGATCGCGAACGGTTCGGCGACGATAAAGGTCAGTGGTGCACCGGACTACGTCGTCTATTACGTGCCGAAAATCTATACTTTTTTTAGCGAGGTTCCCGGCCGCATTACGATCGAGACGCCGGACGACCCGCGTTTCAATGGGCTCGCGTGTTTGGGGATCGAGCAGTAATGGCCTCAAAGACGCCATCGTCATAGGCAATGCGGGGAATGCGCTGGGGCGCGATAGCGCCAACATGAAGCGCAATTGAGACGGCGGCCTATCATTCGTCATTCCTGTCGTCGGTCGGCGGAACGTTTTTCGGAAGCGCCGTCGCCGCGAACAAGTGCTGCGTCGACACCGAAAAACGAAACACCGTTACGGCCGCTTTTCTTGCTGTGATACATTGCCTCATCGGCCTTTTCCAATAGCCCCTCCGGCGATTGAGCGTCAGCCGGAAAGCAGGCTACGCCGATGGACGCGCTGATCATCACTTCTTCTCCGCCGGCAACCGGCGCATGCAGTCCGCGAAAGTCCGCATCGGCGATGCTTGCGCGCAATCGCTCCGCGCGTTCGATGGCGCTCGATTTTTCGGCACCGGCAAACACGACGCAGAACTCGTCGCCACCATTGCGCGCAACGATATCGCTCGGATCGGTCGCGGCAGCGCGCAAGTGCTGCGCAAGCTCCCGCAACAGCGCGTCCCCGCTAGCATGCCCGTAGCTGTCATTCCAACTTTTAAAGCGATCGGTATCGATGAACAATACCGCGACGCGTCCGAGCGGCGCGAATCGCGCGCGTTCGACGGTCGTGCTCAACGCGGCGCGAAAAGCGCGCGGCGTCAACAAACCGGTGAGCCCGTCGTACTCGGCTCGGGCTCGGTCATCGGCTCGTTCGCGCGCGATTCGATACGCCGGGGCTGCGCCGTCGACGAGCCGAATGATCTGCTCGGTGTATGCACCGGCGGCGCTTTCGGGACTTGCGACATACATGACGCAGCGGCGACCGGCGTCGAGCACCAGCGGGATCGCGACGGCGAACGCATCATTCGCGTGAAGGGGCCGCGCGGCTGGGACGTCTCGCGCCGTCAAGCGGTAACCGCGCTGCAGCGCCAAGACGATGAGCGCGCCATCGTCGTCAAGGGCGAACCGCATACCGGCGAAAAACTCCACGCGGGTGCCGAATGCCGCAACGCACACCAACGCCGCATCATGTTCCTCGAACGTCGCCACGACGTCGATTGAAGGCGCCAGAGTGCGCACGGCATTGACGAGCTCCGCGCGGACCGCTTCGATCGATTCCCCGGCCGCCGTCGACAGCCGGCGGCCGGCTTCGGCCGAGCGCACTTCGCGTTCGCCGGCGGCGACCGCCGCCCGGCGGTCGGCGCGCGCGCGGATCGCTAGCCGCCATGCCGCCGCCCAGCCCGCGATCCCGAACGCGAGGGTCGCTGCCAGGATCGCGCCGGGCAGCGGCTCCGCGTTCAACCCGGGGTCACGGGATCAGCGCTCGCAGCTTATCCGGCTCGACGACCACGACGTGCGAAGTGCGCATATCGACGAGCTGCTCGTCCCAAAATCGATTGAGGGTGCGATTCACCGTTTCGCGCGTCGTCCCGATCATGTTGGCCATCTCCTGATTCGTCAGCCGCAGGGTGATGCGCGTGCCGTTGGCCACGGCTTCGCCGAATTGATCCGCGAGATTCAGCAGCAGCGACGCGAGGCGCGCGCGGATGTCTTGCGAGGTGGTCGCTGCGATGAGGGCGTTCGCGGCCCGCAGCCGTTCCGACAGCGCGATCACCAACAGCCGTCCGATTTTCGGATTGCGGTCCATGAGATCGAGGAAATCGTCGCGGTGCACCGCGCCGACCTCGACATCCGTCAACGTCTTGATCGACGCCGAACGCAGGGACGAATCGAACATCGACATCTCGCCGAAAAAGTCGCCCTCCTTGAGAATCGACAGGATCGTCTCGCGCCCATCGGGGGCGATGCGACAGACCGAAACCGAACCGCTGACGACGATGAAAAACGTGTCTCCGGGGTCGGCTTCGCGGACGATGAACTGATGCTTCCCGAAGCGCCGGTTCGTCACCGATGATGCGATGGCCGACAATTCCGCGTCCTCGAATTCGCGGAACAGATCGACCCGGCGCAGGATGGTCGCGTCTATCATGACGTGCGTTTTGGTCAAACGGCGGCAGCCGCCCTTGTCTTGGTCCCCGGCGCTGCGCACTCGCACCGCAGATGGTGACCAAGGCGCGGCATGTAGGCCGGCTGACATCCGCGTCTCCGTGGGCGCGTTATACTCATACGTATGAAGATGACACGATTCTCAGCCGTCTCGATCGTCGCTGCATGGGCGCTGTTTCCGGCCCTCGCTTCGGCCTTCAGCCGCAGCGACGCGGAATGGCGTAAGGAGCTCAGCCCGCAGGCCTATGACGTTTTGCGCGAGCACGGCACCGAAATGCCCGGCTCGAGCCCGCTCGAAGCCGAATCGCGGGCGGGCACCTATGCCTGCGCCGGCTGCAGTCTGTCGCTGTTTTCGTCGAAGACCAAGTATCACAGCGGCACCGGCTGGCCTAGCTTTTGGGCCCCGCTGCCGCACGCGATCGCGACCTCGAGCGATAACGAACTCGGATATACGCGCACCGAAGTCCATTGCTCGCGCTGCGCCGGCCACCTCGGACACGTTTTCGACGATGGACCGCAGCCGACGGGGCTGCGGTATTGCATGAACGGCGTTGCGCTCACGTTCAAACCAGCAGCGTAACTACGTCACCGAGCGGCCGAACGCACCGACCGCTCGCGTACGGCCAGCCGCCGCACGGCGGTCTGGGCCTGCGAACGGGTCATGGATGGACGAGGA
Source organism: Candidatus Velthaea versatilis (assembly GCA_003134035.1). Taxonomy (GTDB): domain Bacteria; phylum Vulcanimicrobiota; class Vulcanimicrobiia; order Vulcanimicrobiales; family Vulcanimicrobiaceae; genus Velthaea; species Velthaea versatilis. The sequence goes on along the minus strand of PLAE01000093.1, from coordinate 1,914 downwards.
CGACCATCGCTTGCAGAGTCGAAGTCCGGTTCCCGTCCTGGGCGTAAGCCCGAACCGTCATGATGCGGCTGTCGCGATCGCTCTTGGGTGAGCGAATCGAAACGACACCGTGTTGGGCCTCGACGACCGTTTTTGAAACGATCGTTGGCCCGATACTCGCGACGATTTTGACCGAACGCCCAATCGCTCCGAATGAGACTGGGATGAAGTCGCCGGACTTCGCCGTTGTCGGAACGTGCAGATCGGTCATCCGCGGTGCCGGGGTGTCCGGTTGCTCGACATGCGCGATGTCCGGTCGCTTCACCACGATCGGAGCGGCGGCGATGAGCCTGTGTTCGGCGAGTTTCGGCGCGTGGGCAAGCAGTGCCGGCTTATGGATCAGCGCTGCTTGGGCTACGACGTTGGGAAGCGGAGCGGGCACGCGCAGCGAGACGTTCGACCGAACCAGGGGAGCCTCGGCCGGCGCCGGATCGGGATCGGCGCTCGCGAATTGCAGCGGAGCATCGAGCCGGCCGCCGGCGAGTAAGAGCATTACCGTCGCCGCAGCCAACGTCGACCAGCCGCGAACACTGAGCGCACGCGGAGAGCGCTGGCGCTGCGGGGCGAACAGCACCATTTCGCCGTGGCCACCCACGATCCGCATCGTGATGTCGCCGGGCGACTCCCCGGCGAGAAGCGGCAGCGTGAGATGCATACTCGTACCGGAATCGATGCAGTAGGCCGATCGCCGCTCTTTTCGAACCCGGGACTTGACCATCGTGACGACGCTGAACTCTTCGGCGCGAGAGCCGCCGTTGAGGATCAGGAGTTCTGCGCCGGCCTGCGTGAAGTCGAGCACGGCGGAAAGCCGTCGCTCGTTTGACAGGTCGATGATTTCACCAGTACGCATGTGATTGGTGATACAGATTCCCGTTTGAACGTTTGGACCCTGCGTTTCTGCGACATCTTTACCACAGGATACGTTCGCGGTCAACCGGCCCCGGCCACCTACGTGAAGGCGCAACGCTTGCGCACCGAAACGAGGCGACCACTGGAGAGTTGCCGTGGCGCCCCGCTGGAAAGCACGTCGGCGGACCTCAACGGGTGCGCACCGCGACCGATTACTCCGTTTTCGACCCCCGCTGGGCGGCGTCCAATGGGCCGTGCATCACTCGGGTGGTCCCTCGAACGGATGCCGTCGCGCACGAAAGGCGCCATCACCTAGTACCGAGGCGGGAGCGCTAGCCGGGCGAAGATTGCCGGCCTGCGGCCTACGCTTTCGGGCTTTGCGCGAGCCGCCCGTCTTCGCATATCGGACAAACCCGTCGTCGCTTATCCGCTAATCAGATCTTACTAGGCCGACTGGTCCTTCGGACGTTCGGCGTAGATGAGGGTAGGCTGTTCGCGTTTCTCGATGACTTCTTTATTGATAACGCACTTCTTCACGCCTTGGAGCGACGGCAGGTCGTACATCACGTCGAGCATCACTTCTTCGAGGATCGAGCGCAGCCCGCGCGCCCCGGTCTTGCGCGATTGGGCGCGAACGGCGATGGCGATGAGCGCTTCTTTGGTGAACGTCAACTCGACCCCGTCCATTCCCATAATCTTTTGGAACTGGCGCACGAGCGCGTTGCGCGGTTCGACCAGGATTCGGCGCAGTGCCAATTCATCGAGCGCGTCGAGCGTGACCACGATCGGGAGACGTCCGATGAACTCCGGGATCAGGCCGAACTTGAGCAGATCCTCGGGCATGAGCTGCTGGAGGAGCTTGCCGCTTCGAGCGTCTTTCTTGCCCTCGGGATTCGACCGAAACCCCAGCGAGTTCGAGCTGACGCGGCCCTCGATGATCTTTTCGAGACCGTCGAACGCGCCGCCGCAGATAAACAGCACATTGGTGGTGTCGATCTGGATGAATTCCTGGTGCGGGTGCTTGCG
>PLAE01000252.1:266-8947 GCA_003134035.1 Candidatus Velthaea versatilis | reverse complement strand
CGCCGTTCGAGCACGATATCGCGCGCGATGACGTCCGGCGCGCGCTGGGTCGGCGCGTCGGGCACCCGCAGAAAGCCGATGAAGATTTCGTTGCGCGCGACCGATACGGCGACGGCGATGATCCAGCGCCCGCGCGTTGAGTTCGCGGGCCTGCGGCGCCGGCGGGGCGCATAAAAAGAGCCGCTCGCCGGTGAGTGGCTCTTGGGAGCTCTCATTCGACGCCGGCCTCAGTCGCTGCTGAGGCAGTTCGTCCTATGATGGGTTGACGCCGTACGTCCGAAAGTACCAATCACGGAATTGGTCGTTGCTCGGGTAATAGCCGTACTTGTTGTAAAAGTACGAACGATATTGCGCTTGGCGCCGGGCCTGCTCGCGTCGCTCGTCGGCCTTTTCGTGCCGCTTCTTGCCCCAGTTCACGAGCGTGAAAGCGGCCGCCGCGCCCCCGATGATGATATTCCGCGTGCTGGCCGNNGCATCCTCTTTCGCGATATCACGCCCCTCCTCAAAGACGCCGGCGGGTTCAAGGCGATGATCGATTTGTTCGTCGATAAGTATCGTTCGGCGAACATCGATTGCGTGATCGGCATCGAGGCGCGCGGCTATATGATCGGCGCGCCGCTGGCGTACGCGCTCGGAGCGGGGTTCGTCCCGGTCCGTAAGCCCGGTAAGCTCCCCGGCGCGAAGCACACCGAAGAGTACGCTCTCGAGTACGGCACGAACTCGCTCGAAATTCACGATGACGCGGTCGCTGCCGGGCAGCGAGTGCTCGTCGTCGACGACCTGCTCGCGACGGGCGGTACGGTCGCTGCAACCCTGCGGCTTCTCCGCAAACTTGGTGCGGAGGCGGTTGGGGTCGGCGTGCTCATCGAACTGGCCGCGCTCGGCGGCCGAGCGCGCCTTGCCGGGGTCGACGTCACCGCTTTCATCACGTATTAGCAGCAGGGTTCGGTGCTGCGCACCGAACCCGTGGCGTTCGGCCCCTGCGGGGCCGAGCTGCGGCTTTTTGGCCTTCGAGTCGGACGTTGTGGCTGCGCTTCGAGCGGCTGCCTTCGGTGGGGTTGGGTCGGGAGGAGTTGGGGTTCGTTTCTTTTTCGCGCATCGGTTGGCGCTCGGCATGTGTTGACGCTATGATAGGCCGCACCCCATGACGATCGACGACCTCGTTGCCAAAGTCCACCACTACGACTCCGCGCTAGAGCCGGAGTGGCTCCGCTCCGTCTACACCTTAGCCGACACGGCCCACGAGGGGCAGTTGCGGGCCTCCGGCGAGCCGTACGTGGTGCATCCGCTCGCGGTGGCCGACATCTTGGCGGATCTCGAGATGGACCGCGCGACGATCGCGGCGGCGCTCCTGCACGACGTCGTCGAAGACACCGTGGTCACGAGCGAACAGGTCGCCGACCGCTTCGGCACCGAGATCGCGGCCTTGGTCGACGGTGTCACGAAGCTGACCCGCATCCCGTACCAATCCAAAGAGGACGCGCAGGTCGAAAACCTGCGCAAAATGTTCCTGGCGATGGCCAAGGACATCCGGGTCATCATCATCAAGCTGGCCGACCGGCTGCATAACATGCGCACCCTGGCCTCGCTGCCGCCGCCCAAGCAGCTCTCGATCGCCAAAGAGACGATCGAAATCTACGCGCCGATCGCGCACCGCCTGGGCATTTGGCGCATGAAGTGGGATCTTGAGGATCTCGCACTGCGGTATCTCGACCCCGACTCGTACCGCGACATCGCCGAGCGGGTCGCCAAGAAGCGGACCGAGCGCGAGGAGACCGTCGCGCGCGTCATCTCCGAACTCGTGGCCCAGTTCGCGGCGGCGGGGGTGAAAGCCGAAGTCACCGGGCGGCCCAAGCATTTCTATTCGATCCACAAGAAGATGACCAAGGGTCGGGATTTTTCGACCATCTACGATCTGACGGCGGTGCGGGTCATCGTTGAGACGGTCAAGGACTGTTACGGCGCGCTGGGCGTCGTGCACAGCTTGTGGAAACCGCTGCCCGGCCGTTTCAAAGACTACATCGCGATGCCCAAACCNNCAGATCCGCACGCTCGAGATGCATCGCACCTCGGAGTACGGCATCGCGGCGCATTGGCGCTACAAAGAAGGCGGTCGCGGCGACAACTTCGAGCAGAAGCTGACCTGGCTGCGCTCGCTGCTCGAGTGGCAAAACGACATGCGCGACTCGCGCATGTTCATGGAGAATCTCAAGCTCGATCTGTTCGAGAACCAAGTCTTTGTGTTTTCGCCCAAGGGCGACGTGTACTCGATGGCGGCGGCCTCGACGCCGCTCGACTTCGCCTATCAAGTTCACACCAACGTCGGCAATCACTGCGTGGGCGCCAAGGTTAACGGCAAAATCGTGCCGCTCGACTACCAGTTGCGCAATGGCGACATCGCCGAGATTCTCCTCAACAAATCCAGCGGCCGGCCGTCGCTGGACTGGCTCTCGATCGTCCGTACCTCGGGCGCCAAGCACAAAATTAAACAGTGGTTCCGCAAAGAGAAAAAAGAAGAGAACGCCGTGCTCGGCCAAGAGGCCGTCGAGGCCGAGCTTTCGCGCCAGGCCTTGCGCCCGGATGCCGCGCGGGGTGAAGCGATCGAGAAGATCGCGACTCGGCTCAACTATGCCAACGTCGCGGATCTCTACGCGGCGATCGGCTTCGGCGACGTCAATGCGGGCAACGTCGTCGCGCGGCTCAAAGACGAGCTCAAAACCACGAACGTCGTCGACTTCGCGGCGATCGCGAAACCCGCACCGGCGCGCCGGGTTGCGCGCAGCAAGTCGGGGATTCGCATCGCCGGCGTCGACGACGTGCTCGTGCGCCTATCGAAGTGTTGTAGTCCGGTACCAGGCGATCCGATCATGGGCTTCGTCACGATCGGCCGCGGTGTCTCCGTGCACCGCGCCGACTGTCCCAACGTCGCCTACATGAATGGTGCGCCGGAACGGATTTTAGAAGCGCAGTGGGCCGACGCGACGTCGATCACCCACGCCGTCGACATCGAGATCGAAGCCGGCGATCGCGCCGGGCTGCTGCAGGACGTGATGGGCGTGTGCTCCGAGATGCACACCCAAGTTTCCACCGTCAACGCGCGCGTCAAGCGCGACAAAAACGCGCTCATCTCGCTCACGGCGCAGATCAGCGATCTCGAGCATCTGCACACGCTGCTGCGCAAATTCAGCCATCTCAAAGACGTGCGCGAAGTATACCGCGTCACCAAGCGCGAAGCGCGAGTCAGCTCCTCGAGTTAACGTCGGGCGGACCGCAGAACTCGTGCCGGGTCAGCGCATGCGCGGGCCGCAGAATTCATTCCTTCATGCCCGCGGGCGACGTGCACAGATTTCGAGCCGCGTGCCGCACGGGTCCTCGAAGAACAGCGCCGGATAGCCGGCATCAGCGGACCATTCAACAACCCGGCCGCCGGCATCTCGCACCAGCGGCTCGACTGCCGCGAGGTCGGCCTCGCGATCGAGCGTGAACGCGATTCGCGTTACCGTTGGAACCGTTCGCGCATTCTCGATGAAACCGACGAACCAGCCCGGGCTGCCGGGTTCGATCGGTGAATGATATTCGATAACGTTGCGCGGCCGATCCCCATCGACGCTATGCCATTCGCCGGCGGCGTCGACGTGAGATTCGGTTTTGCGCGTTAGGCCCAACGCCGGGAGTACGGCATCTTAAACTTAAAAGCTCTCGACTGCCGCGAGCGACGAAACGCGGATATCGGCATGATCGAGTCCGAAGCAACTTCATGCCGCGAGCATTCTGCTGCTCGTGGTGTTGTTCGCGCCGGGCGTTCGGTAAGCGCACCGATCTCGCCAACGTATGCGCTGCGTCGCTCCTAGGGCCCGCCGCCTCGCCCGTCGAGCAAAGCTGCCACGGAACGGTCAAAGCCAACGGGGTCCTGTTGCGGACCGCCATGACTCACATTCGGTAGTATGACGAGTTTTGCGCCGGGGATAAGCCGGGCAAGCTCTTCTGTATGCGCTCGAGCAATGAACTGCTCATGTTCCCCATCCGCTACGACCGTGGGAGCTCTGATGCTGCCGAGGTCGGTTGGGGACAGGTTTGGTTCCTTCGAGTAAAGATCATTGAGCGCCGCACGAAGTGCCGGAAAACCATCGGGCGTAGGAGACAGCGCCCGATACTGGGTCTCCATCGTCGCCAGAAAAGCGCTTCCCAAACCTTTCATGGCCGGGTCGGGCGGCGACGTGCTGTCGGCATGCGTGTTGAAGTTTGCGCCCCACGCGTAAAGTTTGGCAATGCGGTCAGGATGACGGATCGCGAGGATGAGCCCGATGATGCCTCCGTCGCTCGCGCCGACTATTGATGAGCGCCCGACATGCAGCGCATCCATGACGGCGATGACATCGGAGGCCATCACCTCATAGCTGAGCGGCCCAGCCGGCATACTGCTCCGGCCATGACCCCGGCTGTCCATGACGATCACCTCGTGCCGGCCTGCAAGCAGCGGGACCTCGAAGCCCCAGGAATCGGATGAACCGAAGCCGCCATGGAGGAGGATTACCGGCGAACCTCCGCCGCGGTGGAACACCGCGTAATAGAGCCGCGCGCCCTCATGGCTGATGAAACCCCGTTCATTCGGATTCGGAAGCGGCGGAACGACCGGCAAAGTCGCCCAGAGAGGCCGAGATTGCGTCTGTGCCATTGCGCTTACCGACGTAGCCATCGCGGCAATCACCGCCATAACGCGCACCCATCCCTTGACGCTCATCATCTCGCCTCGACCCGCACAGCAACCTTTGGTTCGCGAGCGAGATGAAAGCAGTCCTGTATATGGCAGGCCCTGTCCGATGGCGAGCAATCGGCATTGGAACGATTGGTACGCCGACGCAAATCGGTACAATCTTCGGCGTGCGAGCGAATAGCGTTTTTCGATGCGCGGGCGCACGAACGAACACCGAAGTTGCCGCCATTCGTAACGGTAGGCAAATGACGTGAGCGCTTTCGGGAAGATCGGGTGCCAGTTCTGACCGATGCGCCACGATCGGGGACGAAAACTGACGGTGAACGCAAGAACACGATCGAGCCGGTGCTCGGCATCATCGAGCAGCCGATGTTCAGGCAATTCTAGCGGCGGACTTGGTCGGGTTCAAGCGAGTGCGGATCGTAGCGAGTGCGCGAAGTCAATGTCCCGAGAATTGGCGCACCGCACTGCGAGAATCCGAGCAGTTGGCCCGGCCCGACCCAGCCTCTTGTCGCAACCATAGTTCGCAGTCGAGCCCACAAGCCCGGAAAGGGGCGATACCGACTGTCGGTGTGAGGGAAACATTTTTCGTTTTCGTGGGCGCAAACGGGAGCTTACCGTTGACAAGCTCGCACCGGTAGTGTAACGTCCGCCATACGAATAGAAATTGCCGTATGAATAAATATTCATACTCGACTTTGATGCGACGACCCGTCCGAAAATGCGGCACCCTCGGTGGAAGCTGACGGGTTGATTCCATTCGCGTTACCGAGCTGGCCGAGCATAAGGCACGGTCGACGTAGACGTCAGTATATTCGCCTGTTCGTGATCGATCGTCGCGCGAGCGCGCTTAAAAAAACCAAGCGGGGTACCGATGTGACCGAAAATATCTCAGTCGCCGAAACCGCCGTTTCCCATGGCATCGGGCTCCGCCCGGATGAAGACGCCGCCGCTCGGCGCTTGCGTTTGGCCGCGGCCGCGCGGCACATTCGCCGCTCGATCCTCACCACCATCGGGACGGCCAAACTCGGTCACGTGGGTGGCGATCTTTCGGTCACGGATATTCTGACGACCCTATTTTTCGCCGTGCTCCGTTACGATCCGCGCGACCCCGCGAACCCTGCGCGCGACCGCTTCATCTTGAGCAAAGGGCACTGTTCGGTCGCGCTGTATTCGACGCTCGCCCTGGCGGGCTTCATTTCCGAGTCGCTGCTGCCGACGTTCGCGGAACCGTTGTCGCCGCTCAACGGCCATCCCAACCGGCGCAAGGTCCCCGGGGTCGAATCGAACACCGGTCCGCTCGGACATGGTTTACCCGTCGGCGTCGGCTGCGCGATCGCGGCCCGACTGGCGGGGGCCGATTGGTGCACGTACGTGGTGCTGGGTGACGGCGAACTGCAGGAAGGCAGTAATTGGGAGGCGGCGATGGCGGCCGGTCACCGCAAGCTCTCGAATCTCACCGCGATCGTCGACCGCAACCGGCTGCAGCAAGGCGCGGCGACCGAAGACACCAACGCGCTCGAACCGCTGGCCGATAAATGGCGCAGCTTCGGTTGGGACACCGTCGAGATCGACGGACACGATTACGATGCGCTCTACACGGCGATCGCGGCCGGCGGCCGCGAGCGGCCGCGCTGCATCATCGCCAACACGCATAAGGGCCACGGCGTCTCCTTCATGACCGACGGGGTGCAGTGGCACCACAAAGTTCCGTCGCCCGCGCAGATCGAAGCTGCGCTCGTGGAGATCGGAGGATGAGCTCCACGTCGGTCGTGCCCGAAACCTTCGATTGCCGCCAAGCGTTCGTCGCCGAGTTGAGCGCGCTCGCGCGCGAAGACCCTCGCATTGTCGCGGTGTGCAACGATTCCGTTGGTTCGAGCAACCTCGTGGGGTTTGCCGCCGAGTTTCCGGACCGCATGGTCAATGTCGGTATCGCGGAACAAAATATGGTCGGCGTCGCGGCCGGCCTTGCGAACGGCGGTTACATCCCGTTCGTGTGCGCCGCGGCGCCGTTTCTCACGGGCCGCGCCACCGAGCAAATTAAAAGCGATATCGCCTATAACGGCTATCACGTCGTGCTGTGCGGCATGAGTCCCGGAGTGGCGTACGGCGAGCTCGGGCCCACGCACCATTCGATCGAAGATCTATCGTGGATGCGCGCGATCTCCGATCTGCTCATCGTCGTGCCGGCCGATCCGCAGCAGACGCGCGACGTGGTGCGCTGGGCGGCGCAATCCGACAAGCCGAGTTACCTGCGCATCGGACGCGTGAAAGTTCCCGCCGTGACGCCCGTTGACGCACCGTTCGAGTTGGGCAAAGCGCTGCAATTGCGCGACGGCGGCGATGTGACGCTCGTGGCGACGGGCGTCATGGTGTCGCGCGCCCTCGAAGCCGCCGATGTGCTTGCCGCGGGCGGGATTTCGGCCCGCGTCCTCAATATGACCACGATCGTCCCGCTCGATGAAGCGGCGATCGTGCGCGCCGCGGTCGAGACCAAGCGCATCGTAACGATCGAAGAAGCGCGGACCACCGGCGGCTTGGGCGCCGCCGTCGCGGCCGTGGTGGTGCAGGCGCAGCCCGTCCCGATGCGCATCCTGGGTGTTGCGGGTTTCGCACCGACCGGCAAAGCCGAATTTCTTTACGAGTACTTCGGTTTAACCGCCGACGGAATCGCCGGCGCGGCGCGCGAGCTCTTCGCGTGAGTCTGGCTGGACCGCTGGTCCTGGCAATCGATCAAGGCACGAGCGCGACGAAGTGCGTCCTGATCGATCGCGCCGGCGGCGTCGTCGCGCGCGCGTCGGCGCCGCTCGAAGAAACGCACCCGCGGCCGGGTTGGGTCGATCAGGATGCGAACGCGATTTGGCAGTCGGTGCGTTCGGCGGCGCACACGTGTCTGGCCGGCGTTGATCCGGCGGCTGTGCGCGCGATTGGCCTGAGCACGCAGCGCGAATCCATCGTTGCCTGGGACCGTGACTCGGGCGAACCGCTCGCGCCGCTAATCAGTTGGCAAGATCAGCGCACCGCGGCGTTGTGCGATGCGCTGCGCACGCCGCACGTCGAGCAGCTGGTGCGCTCGAAGAGCGGCTTGCCACTCGACCCGATGTTCTCCGCGGCCAAGATGGCCTGGCTGCTCGACGCGCTCGATCCGCAGCGCGAACGAGCCCGCGGCGGCGCCATCGCGCTGGGCACCGTCGATTCGTGGCTGCTGTGGCGGCTTACCGGCGACCATCTCATCGAAGCGGGCAACGCTTCGCGCACGCAATTGCTCGACACCGCCCGCCTGCGCTGGGACGACGAACTGCTCGCACTCTTCAACATCCCGCGAGCCGCGCTGCCGCGCATCGTCCCCTCGAGCGGTCCGTTTCCCGCGTTGCGCGACACGCTCGGCCTGCCGGCCGGCACGCGCGTCTTCGGCGTGATGGCGGATTCGCATGCGGCGCTGTTCGCGCACGGCGCCTTTGCGTCGGGGATGCTCAAAGTTACGTATGGCACCGGTTCGTCGGTGATGGGTTTGCTGCCGGCGCCCAAAGCCGTGGGTCCCGGTCTGTGTTTGACTGTCGCGTGGCAGACCGCCGACGTCGCTTTTGCGGCCGAAGGCAACATCCGTTCGACCGGCGCGGCGTTGCGTTGGCTGGCGGATTTGCTCGCCATAACGCCGCACGAACTCGCTGAACTCGGTGCGAGCGCGCAGAGTGAAGGCGTCGCGTTCGTCCCGGCGTTCAGCGGACTCGGTGCGCCGTGGTGGGACCTCGATGCGGCCGGGCTCATCAGCGGCCTGACCCAGAAAGCCGGCCGGGCGGAACTCGCGCGCGCCGCGCTCGAAGCCGTCGTGCATCAAATCGCCGACGTCGTCGATGCCTTCGGCCGCGAGGTCGACGACCCCAAAGAGCTCTTCGCCGACGGCGGCCCGACGCGCAACGACTTTCTCATGCAGCTTCAGGCCGACGTCGCCGGCCGGCCGGTGCGC
>PLAE01000252.1:0-241 GCA_003134035.1 Candidatus Velthaea versatilis | reverse complement strand
GACCGATCCGGCGGCGCGCGGGAATCTCCGCGCGGTTTGGGCCGCCGCGCTCGAGCGCGCCCGATTCAAGCCGGCGCCCGTGAGCCATCCCGTCAGCGCGAGCAACTAGTCGATGAAAGAGGGGTCGTTCATGGCTTCCAGCGCCCCGACGACGGTAGAACCTTCTACCGAGCGCCCGCGCCGATCGTTCGCCGGCATCGTCACCGGTGCCCAAGGGCCGCTCGTCGGGCTCGTCCTTCTG
>PLAE01000197.1 GCA_003134035.1 Candidatus Velthaea versatilis | reverse complement strand
CCGACAGGTCGCTGGTGAAGAGCGGCTTGCCGCCCTCGCCCCGCATGCGCCGCAAGCGTGCGATCGCGTCGAGCGGGACGCCGCCTTGCGTCATGCCGACGGCGGACTGCTGATTCCCACGATTGCCGATGCCGAAGAAACTCATGCTGGACCTTACCTTGACAGAAACGTGGTGAGAAGGTCGCGCGCCGCGCGGTCGCGCTCCACGTAAGCGCTCATATCATCGAAGAGCGCCTGCAGCCAGGCGCCGACGTCGGTCCGCTCGGTGCGCAGCGCGACCCCGCGAACGAGCTTCGTGCACGAGGCGGCGACCCCGCCGCGTTCGGCTTCGAGCGTGTAACGCAGCACGTCCGTCCCGAGCGGAACGTCGAGCGCCACGCTCTTCACTGGACCGCCGAAGAGCCCGCGCCGGATCGTCGTTAGGGCCGGAAATACGGCCCCGAAGCGCTCTGCGGCGCGGCCGAGCAGCGCCCCCGCGTCGGTGCGGGCGCCGGCCTCGAGATCGGAGAACAGCCGGGCGACGAGCGCGCGCGGGGCCGCCGGCACGGGCGGCCCCGAGCTCGGCACGACCTCCGGCAGCGTCTCGGCCGGACCGAAGCGCTCGGCCAGGAAGGCTCCGTTGGCCGCCAAGTTCGAGCGCCCGGCGGCGCTGAGCGCACCCAGCCGCTGGGCGGTGGCCCGTTCGAGCAAGTCGAGCTGATCGAGCAGCAGCGCCTGCGCCGCCGCGTCGCGCTGACTGGGCGGCAGATCCAGATACGCGTTGAGCGTATCGGGAAGATATCGGCGCTCGGTCTCGCGCAACGCAAAGGCGCTCTCGTCGGAAGCGCCGATCCGTTCAATGAGACGCTGGCCTTCGTCGAGCAGCGCTTCGATCCGCGCGATGCGCAGCGACGCGCCCTCCGGTAGTGCAGTCATCCGTACCGGCCGCTACCCGTGCGCGGCCGGGGAAGTTTCGGCGCATGAGCAAGCCTCCGCGGAGCGTAATGCTGCGCCCAGATGCATCGCGGAAACCTGCGGACGCTGGGTCCGTACTTCGTCGCCTTTCTCAGCGGCGACGTGGCCGTTCAAATTCAGGGCATCGCCGTCGCTTGGCACGTCTTCACGCTCCATCATCGGCCGTTCGATCTCGGTCTGGTCGGGCTCACGTTGTTCCTTCCCGCAGTGCTGCTCGTCCTCGTCACCGGGCTCTACGCCGACCGTCACGACCGGCGCGCGATCGTGATTGGGGGCGCCGCTGCGGAAACGCTCGCCACGCTGGCGTTTTTGGCGCCCGCAATGAAAGGCGTCACGACGCTCTGGCCGTATTTGACGACGCTGCTCGCGCTGGGCACGGGTCGCGCTTTCGCGGCGCCGGCCGAGCGCGGCCTGCTCATCGCGCTCGTCCGTGAAGCCGACTACATGCGGGTAACCGCGGCCTACTCCGCGACGCGCGCGATCCGATCGGCGGGCCGGCCCTGGGCGGCGCGCTCGTCGCCCTGGGGACGGCGGTGGCGCTCTGGACGGCGGCCGGGCTCTTGCTGCTCAGCATCGCCGGGTTGATGATACTGCGCTTCCCGGCCCGCGCCGCGCGGACCGCGAGCGTTCCGCCGACCCTGCACGACGCGCTCGGCGGACTGCGCTTCATTCGCGCCCAACCGGTGATCCTCGCGGCGGTCGCGCTCGATCTTTTCGCGGTGCTGTTCGGCGGCGCGACGGCGCTGCGGCCGGCCTACGCCGACACGATCTTGCTCATCGGACCAGCCGGCTTGGGTTTGCTGCGCAGCGCACCCGCCGTCGAGAACGTCTTCATCGGCGCCGTGCCGGCCGTCGTCGCCGGCGGCGTCGCGACGCTGGCCGTCGTCGCGGTCTGCCCGCTCGCGTTTCCGCAGCTGCGCCGTTTCGATCGCTTCGCGGGCGGCTCCGAGAACATCGCGCGCGCCGCGAAGTAAATTTGAACTCGGTTCGGAATGGTTGTCGAAAGAGCGCGGAAACGCGGGTGCTTCCGCTCGACGTTTCGTTCGCTCGCATCCGGTGTTGGAGGGGTTCGCCGTGGCGACGGGGCCGATCGCAATTTTTCGCTCGCTCAACCGGGATCAGCGCACGGCGTTTCTCGGCAGCTTCTTGGGTTGGACGCTCGACGCGTTCGACTTCTTCATCGTCACGTTCTTATTCGTGCGGATCGCGACCGACTTTGGGGTGCCGCTGCCCCAAGTTATTTTCGCGAATACGATCACCCTGATGTTCCGGCCGCTCGGCGCGCTCATCTTCGGGATCCTCGCCGACCGCTTCGGGCGCCGTACGCCGCTGATGATCAACATCGCCTTCTACTCGCTCATGGAACTGCTGACGGCGTTCGCCCCGAACTTCACGATCTTCGTGGCCCTGCGCGCGCTGTACGGCATCGGCATGGGCGGCGAATGGGGCGTCGGCGCGGCGCTGGCGCTCGAATCATTGCCGACGCGGGCGCGCGGCCTTGCCTCGGGCGTTCTCCAACAAGGGTACGCGACGGGGTTTCTGCTTGCGGCGATCGCGTTCTGGGTCTACTCGTCGATCTTCGGGGACCACGTCTGGCGCGGGCTCTTCATCCTGGGCGTGCTGCCGGCGCTGCTCGTGCTGTACATCCGTGCCTTTGTCAAAGAATCGCCGACCTGGAGCGCTAGCCGCTCGAAGCCGCTCGGGCAGCGCGGCGATCTGTGGAAAGCGTTCCGGGGCAACCCGTGGATCTTCATCTCGGCGATTCTGCTCATGACGGCGTTCAACTACATGTCGCACGGCACGCAAGATCTCTATCCGACGTTCCTCGAAAAGCAGCGCGGCTTCTCACCCGCGCTGCGTTCGCAAGTCACGATCATCGTGCAGATCGGCGCGATCATCGGCGGCACGGTGTTCGGCTATTTCTCGCAGGCCTTGGGGCGCAAGCGGATGATCGTGACGGCCGCGATCTGCGGCATCCTGGCGATTCCGCTGTGGGCGTTCGCGCCGAACACCGCGCTGCTGGCGCTCGGCGGCTTCATTATGCAGTTCTTCGTGCAGGGCGCGTGGGGCGTCATTCCGGTGCACCTCAACGAGCTCTCGCCGGGCAGCGTGCGCGGAACGTTCCCGGGGTTTACCTACCAGCTCGGCAACCTCACCTCCGCGCCCGCCGCGCAGATCGAGGCCGCGTTCGCGACCCACTTCGTGCTGCCGGGCGGCGGCGACAACTACGCGGAGGCACTCGCGATCATCGTCCTGGTCGTCTTCATCGCCGTCGTCGTCTTCACGCTGCTCGCGGGCGAACGGCGCGCGATAGACTTCGCGACGGAGGCCGCTTGACGCACTCCCCGCCCTGAAGGACGGGGCTTTACGCCGCTTTCGGTAAGGCCGGACTCGCGTTTCCGGAGCTCGCTCCGGCTAAATAGATTCACGGCGCGCACCGAACCCGACATTTGTCTTGTTCGGCCCATCGCTTAGCTGCGACCGTTATCTACCCGATAGAGAAACCGTGGGGCGACCAGTTCAACAACCCCTCAGCGTCGTACGGCGACGCACATTGAGGGGTTTCCCATGCTCTCGTTTTGGAATAATTGTAAAATCGGCGTCAAGCTGCAGGCGGCTTTCGCGCTCGTGATGCTCGTTTTCGTATCGGCGCTCTTCAGCGCGTACGTATTGAACGGCAAAGTCGCGGCGATCCTGGCCATGCAAGACGCCCGATTGATCCCCGCGCAAGCCGCGATGTTGCGAACGCAGCTCTCGGTGCGACGAGTCGATGACGACGGCACGCACTCGGTCATCGCAGAGAATCCGCGGGTCGCTTCGCTTTCGATGGTCCACTATCGCAAAGACGTTGATGACCTCGCGACGGCACTCGCGCATTTGGAGGACCTCGCGAATACCCCGGTGCAGCGTCAATCGATCGCCGACTATCACCGCTTTCTGGACGGACCCCGAGGCTATCTGCAGCGGAACGAGGCGATGTTCGCGCTCAAAGCGCGCGGCAATTTCGGAGCCGCGATCCGCCTCGCCGCCGGCAGTTCAGTGGTGCCCCTTGTCCCCGCGGGCGAAAGCTACAATAGAGAGACCACGGCGTTGCTCACCGCGAGCAACGCCGAAAAAGACCGGTTCATCGCGCTGACAAAAACGCTTGAATTGACGCTCGGCGCGTTCGCCGTCTTGCTCGGGATCCTCATATCGACGTTGATCTCGCGCGGCATCTCACGTTCGGTCGGTGCGACCAGTCTCGCGATCAAAACGATCGTCGAGGAAGACATCGCCAGCCTCGCGTCGAGCTTGGCGCATCTCGCGGGCGGGGATCTTACAGCACGTTTTGCTTCAAACCGGACCGCGCTCGCGGTCGCCGGAACCGATGAAATCGGCGAATTGGTGACCACCTATAACGGGCTAGCCGGTGCCCTGACCGAGATCGCCTCGCGGTACACCGCGGCGACACGCAAGCTCAGCGGCCTTATCTCGATCGTGGCCGTGACGAGTAAATCATTGGCGGCGGCTTCCAGTGAGGCATCGTCGTCGGCGACCAAATCTTCATCGGCGGTCTCCCAGATCGCTGGGGGCATGGATGCGCTGGCCGCGGGTGCTCAGGATCAAGCCGCGAGAATTGCCGATACGGCAACGGCCATCGAAGAGTTGAGCCGGACCGCCGAGCAGATCGCGCTGGTCGCCACGCATCAGGCCGAGTCGATCGCCCTCACGACGGTCGCCCTGCAAAAACTCGACACCGGCATCGGTGCCTTGTCCTCGCAAGGCGCGACGCTCACCACCGCCGCGCGCGACGCCTCTTCGGAGGCCGCATCCGGCAACGCGGCCGTGAGCGAAACCGCCAGCACGATCGCCCAACTCAAGGCCGTCTCAGCGACGGCCGCCAGCGCCATGTCGAGCCTCGAAGAGCGCTCGTCGCAAGTCGAAGAGATCGTCGATACGATCGAAGACATCGCCGATCAGACGAACCTGCTGGCGCTCAACGCCGCAATCGAAGCCGCTCGCGCCGGCGAACATGGCCGCGGGTTTGCCGTCGTGGCCGATGAAGTCCGCAAGCTGGCCGAGCGCAGTTCGCGTGCGACCAAAGAGATATCCAAGATTCTGAGCGACATCAAACGGGAAACGATCGCCGCTGCCGATGCGATGCGCACGTCGTCCGGCTCCATGGACTCGGGGATCGCGGTCTCGCAGCGCGCTTCGCGCTCGCTCGAAAGCGTCAGTCGCGCCATCGCCACGACGAGCAGCGTGGCCGAATCACTGGCCGGCCAGGCACGCGAAATGCAAGACGCCTCCCTGCGTGTGACCGAGAATATGGCCAGCGCGTCAGCGGCGGTGGAAGAAAACGCCGCGGCGGCGGCCGAGATGCGCAGCACGACGGACCACGTCACGAACGCCATGCTCCCAGTCGCAGCAACCGCGTCACAGAGCGCAGCAACGGCTCAGGAAGCCGCTCTGTCCACCCGCCAACTCGCCATCGGCATCGCCGAGATGGAATCAACGGCACGCACGCTGCAGGAAAAGGCGGCCGATCTCGATGCGCTGCTCAAGCAGTTTGCCGTCGACGATGCGATCCAAGTCCGAAAGTACCTTCGGCTCGACATTCAACTCGAGCTCAGATATGCCGTGGGCGGCAAAGGCGCCGCCAAAGGACGCACGCGTGATATCGGCGGCGGCGGCATCTGCTTTGAGAGCGAGCAGAGTCTGCCGCTCTCGACGTCCTTGACCGTCTGGTTCCAGCTACCCGACAAAACAGCGGTTGAGGCATCCGGTCGAGTCGTCGCCGCGGAGTTTGATGAAGCAAGATCCACGTACGTTCATCATGTGTCGTTTTCGCAGCCCGATAAGGGCGACTCGATCTCGTCATACATTATCGACGCGCGCCGGCGCGCGCTCACGGCTCACGGCTCGCAGCCGGTGTCGGGACCGCAGTACGCGGATATCAGAGTGATGGGATGACGTCACTTCACCTGCGCCGGCTGAGTCTGCTCGCGTTCGCGGCGCTGGCGTTTGCGCCCGGGCCCAGCGCGGCTGGCCAAAGCGCCGCCGATCCGATGCACGTCCACATCGATGCCCGATCTGGGACGACGGAGCATGCGATGTACGTCGTCCATATCATCGCGCCGGGGATGCCGGTGCTCGTCGTCGCGGGCGGTCATCCGCGCTTCGCCTACCTCGTGGTGAACGCTGAGATCAGGCAGGTCAGCGGCGCCTCCGCATCGATCGGTGCGCAGCCGCTGGGCAAAGCGGTGACGAGTCTGCGGCTCACCGGCCTGACGCCGAACGATCGCGTCGTCATTCGCGTTGGCGGGGGCAACGGCACGCTGCGCGTCATCGCCGATCCCGCGTTGCTTTCGAGTGCCGCGGATCGGCCCTGACGAATTCGGCGCGGCGCATCGGCGAAGCGCTGCGCGGCGTCCATCGGGACGCCCACCGCCGGGCCCGGCTCATGTGTCTTCATCTGGGACCGCTCCGGCAGCAGTTCATGACTTATTTTGCAAACAAAACAAATCTGAACGCACTTCCGGTCCGGAATCTCCGATACTACAACATAATAGCAAATCGCCGATGCGCCTAGCGTCTCGACAACGTCCTCGCGACAAGTGATTGGAATTCGTAGTGCTCACCTTCTGGAACAACTGTAAACTCGGCGTCAAGCTACAGGCTTCTTTTGCGCTTGTGATGCTCGTCTTTATTGCCGCGCTCGTCGGCGTGTTCGTGGCCGATGCACAAATCAAAGTGCTGACAACCCTGCAAACCACGACGTTGCTTCCGGCGCGGACGGCGGCTAACCGATTGCATATATCCGGTTTAAAGGCGGACGACGAAGGTTCGTATTACCTCATGGAACGTCGCCCGGCCCAGAGCGCACAGTATCTCGCTGCCTACCGGAGCGATATAGCAGATTTTCGGTCTTCCTTGGAAGACGCGACACGACTAGCCGATAGCGATAAGCAACGCGCGCTGATCGCGGATATTCACAAGGCGATCGACGGTCCTCAAGGTTGGTATCAAGGCAACGAGGCTGCTTTTGCGCTAAAAGCGGCCCGCAAATTCGGCGAGGCTGAGCGCAATTACGTGGCTAGCCCCCCGTCCTTCGACTCCCCGGTGGCCAATTTGCGACTCGATGTCAGCTCTCAATCTGAAGCGAGCTACGTGGAATTAGGTCGCCTGCAGTCGGTTGCCACAACTCTTGGCATGACACTCGGCGCGATCGCCGTGGTTCTCGGTTTTGTGATCGCAACGCTGATTTCGCGCAGCATCTCGCAATCGGTGGGTGCCACGACTTTGGCGATCAGCGGCATCGTCTCGGAAGACGTCGCCGCTCTCACGCTCACCTTGAAACGCCTTGCCGGCGGCGATCTCACCGGCAGATTTGCTTCGAGCCGCCCGGCGCTCAAAGTCGGCGGTACGGACGAAATCGGCGCTTTGACCACAACGTATAACGCGCTAGCGGCGGCATTGGGCGAGATGGCACATCAGTACACGGCCGCGACGGACAACTTGCGCAATCTGATCTCCGGCGTCTCCACGACCAGTAAATCGCTGGCGGCGGCTTCGGACGAAGCGTCGGCGGCGGCCAAACAATCGACGCTGGCCGTGCAACAAATCGCTCAGTCCGTCGAACTTGTTTCCTCGGGTGCTCAGGATCAATCCAGCCAGATCGCCGATACCGCGACTGCCATCGAAGAACTCAGCCGCACGGCCGAGCAGATCGCCCAGGTTGCCGCCAATCAGGCCCAGTCGATCGCACTGACGACGGCCGCTCTGCAGAAGCTCGACAACGGCATCGGTGCCCTGTCCTCGCAAGGCGCGACGCTGACGACAGCGGCCCGTGAGGCGTCGTCCGAAGCCACGACGGGCAATACCGCCGTAAGCGAAACCGCCAGCACGATCGCCCAACTCAAGACCGTCTCGACCACAGCCGCCAGCGCCATGGCCAGCCTCGAAGAGCGCTCCTCGCAAGTCGAAGAGATCGTCGATACGATCGAAGACATCGCCGATCAGACAAACCTGCTGGCGCTCAACGCGGCGATCGAAGCCGCTCGCGCCGGCGAGCACGGCCGCGGCTTCGCCGTCGTGGCGGAGGAGCTTGCGCAGCTGGCCGAGCGCTCCGCCACTTCGACGCGCGCCGTCAGCGCCGTCCTGACCGATCTTCGCCGGAACGCGACGGCGAGCGCGACGGCACTCGACGCATCCGTCGCGGCGCTCGTGCGCTGCGGCGACGAATCGCATTCGGCGCTCGTCACGCTCGACTCGGTTGCCGACGCGATCGTCGAAACGGCGGTCGGCGCCGACGCGCTCGTGCACACCGCACAAACGCTGCGGTCGGCCGGGGGGGTGCTGACGGACGCGGTCGCACGAGTGTCCGCGATCGTCGATGAACACGCCGCAGCCGCGACGCAGATCCGTGCGACGACCGACGTGTTGAGCGCCACGATCCCGCCGCTCGTTGAAGCGGCGGCGACCCACGCGCGAGCCGCCGCGCACGTCTCCCGTTCAACCGTCACGCTGGCCGCGCAGGCCAAGACGCTCGATTCGGTCGTCGCCGAGGTCACCACCGAAGCGCGCGAACTCGATCGCATCGTCGGAAGTTTCCGCCTGACGGGAAAGAGTTCGGGCCGCGCCGTTCCCAGCGACGAAACACGCCGCGTCGGCCCGCGCGCACGCAGCCGGGCGTAAACGGCGCCGAAGCGCATCGGGGCTTAGCGTTTGGCCGGAACATTCACGGCCGGCCGCGCGTCGCGTGCCCGTAGGCGGGCTTTGAGATCCAACGCCAGGGCGGTGAGATACGCGTCCGACCGGCAGCCAGGCGAAACCGGCTCGGCGTAGAGCGATGGGTAGAGCACGTCGGGATCGTGCGGCGCCGCTGCGCGCGGCCGCGTTTCTTCGGACGCCGGCCGGCTTGGCATCACCGGTCGCCCGGTAACGAACGAGTTGGCGCGCAGAGCAGTATTATCGGTCGAAGAGCTGAGCCACGCGGGGCGTTTTGAGCGGAGCAGCCGGGTCATGTTGGTCCTCGGAGGGCGGCGATGTGCGGTGTGCTCGCATCATGCCGTGACGAGATTAGCGCGTCCACGGCGACTCGGACACTGCGCCCGCACAGTGCCCGCACAACTTACGGCGCGGTACGGCGGTTGAGCCGCGCAGCTGCCGTCCGAGGTTGATGGAGCCGACGTGTCCGACAGCGGGCGCCTGGGCTTCGGCAACGCCGGTGGTCGCGATTGCGGCCGTCTTCCCGGTTGAGCGCAAGCGCCAAGCGCACGAACCAGAATTGGAAGACGCTCGCCGAGGCCTCGCGCCGGCTCAGTTCTCGTTCGGCACGGCGTCCAGGCGATTCGGCCCAAGCCTTGAGCATGCGCGGGCGGTGGTGATTGCCCGCGCAACGTGCGGGAGGCGGAGCGCGGAACGTCGATCACGGCCCGAAGGAATATAGAATATAGATGAGACTATTCGTTACCGGCGCGAGCGGCTTCATCGGCGGCTCTTTCGCCGCCGAGGCGGTGCGCCGAGGTCATCAGGTTCGGGGCCTGATCCGATCCACGGAAAAGGCCGCGGCGTGCGAGGCGTTCGGCATCGTTCCGGTCCATGGCACGTTGGCCGACCATGACCTGCTGGCCGATGAGGCCAGCACAGCCGACGCGGTTATCAACGCGGCTAGCAGCGATGATCGGGATGCCGTCGATGTCCTGCTGAAGGCGCTAGCCGGCTCCGAGAAAGCATTGCTCCATACCAGCGGCAGCAGCATCGTCGCCGACGATGCGAACGGCGAACCGAGTGAAGCCGTCTTCGACGAAGATCACCTGCCGACGCCGACCGCTGACAAGGCAGCGCGCGTCGCCCTGGATCAAGCCGTGCTCTCCGCGCCCGGTGTGCGATCCGTCATCCTGTGCAATGCTCTGGTGTTTGGCGATGCGCTTGGGCCGAAGGCCAGAAGCGTTCAGCTTCCGCTCTTGATCGACCAGGCGCGCGAAAGCGGGCGAGCCCAGTACATCGGTCGTGGCCTGAACCGTTGGTCGACCGTCCACATTGCCGACGTGGTGGACCTCTATCTGCTCGCGTTGGATAAGGCGCCAGCTAGGACGTTTGTGTTCGTGGAAAGTGGGGAGGCCGCATTCCGCGATATGGCGCAGGCCATCGCGGACGCGCTGGAGTTAGGCGACCCGGTATCGATGACGATCGAGGCTGCGAAGGCCCGTTGGGGCCGCTCCAGAGCCCTTTATTCGCTGGCCTCGAACAGCCGCGTCCGCAGCGTTCGCACCCGCGCCTGGGACTGGTCGCCCAGGCACGTGAGCGTTATCCAATGGATTGCCGATCATCTTTCGCCAGGCGCGAAAGCATTATAGAAACCTGTTACACGGGCACCGGACCCTGCGCCTCGAGCGCGACGTCGTTCCACGCTTCCCAGGTCGCGATCCGACGCGCATACTCGGCCTTCGTAATTTCGAGCCCGATCGAGCCGAAAAAGACGCGCAGCGGCGGCTCAGCGGCATCGACCACTTTGAGAATCGCGGGGCCCGTCGCCTCGGGATCGCCCGAGACCCAGTTCTTGCGCGACTCGCCGCGCGCCGCATAGACGCCATCGTACGCGGCAATGCGCTCGGAGCGTGCGGCCGAGGCCGTACTCCAATCGGTCGTATATGGCCCGGGCTCGACGAGCGTGACCTTGATGCCGAGCGGCGCGACTTCCGCTGCGAGCGCCCCACTGAAGCCTTCGAGCCCCCACTTCGAGGCGTTGTAGAGACCGACGATCGGAAACGAATTGACGCCGCCGATCGACGAGACTTGGATGATGTGCCCCGACCTTTGCGCGCGCATGACCGGCAGCACCGCCTGCGTGACCCAGAGCGCGCCGAAGAGATTCGTCTCGATCTGCGCGCGCGCGTCCGCCTCGCTCACCTCCTCGATCGTGCCGAAAACGCCGTACCCGGCGTTGTTGATCGCCACGTCGATGCGTCCGAAGCGCTCGTGCGCTTGCGCGACGGCGGCAAACACGGCGGAACGGTCGTCGACGTTGAGTTTTATGGGCGTGATCGCGTCGCCGAAACGCTCGACGAGCGGCTCCAAGGTCGCAACGTCGCGCGCCGTGGCCGCGACCCGGTCGCCGCGCGCGAGCGCCGCCTCGGCCCAAATCCGCCCGAAGCCCTTCGACGTGCCGGTGATGAACCAAACTTTTGTTGCCATAGCATCGAAATTCGCTACCGGTCCCGCGATGCCCGGCAGCTTCGACCGACCGTCCATCATCGCTGACCATTAACGGGATCGGTCAAGTCATTGCGCAGTCCTTGCTCGTTCAGGAAAGTAAAAGGTTGAGGGTTACCATCAATGCCCATGGCGACCGGCCCGAATTTTCCGATGCGTCATGGCCGGATGACGCATAGTTTTGTCGGCACGTTCGGTGATCGAGGTTCGGTGCCGATCGAGCGACCCGCAGGCCCTGCTGACCTTGCCGCCTGGCCGCGGGCGCTGGCCTTGAGTCGGCGGACGTTCCAATGACGCCTGGCATCGTTCTCGCGCCAATCAGCGGTCGCGAGCGTCGCTGGTATTCGATCGGCGTTGCCGGGATCGTCGTGAGGACCACCGTGAAGCTCGAACCCGAACTCCACGGTGGAAACGCGATCGGAAGCGTTCGGATTATCGACGAAGAGCGACGTGTGTGAAAATCGACGTGTGCAGCGAGGCGATTTATCGCACGGCGGCGATCGGCGCGGCCGCTGAGATCGCCGCACCGAGCTCTTCGTTCGTGTAGGCCTTCGCCCCGATGCCCCACGAGCCGTCGACTGCGTACGTGATGTTGAGGAAGGTCGTGTCACGCGGATACGTTCCGTGGGTCAGGTCGTCGAGAATCGCATTGACATCATCGAGGAAGCCTTGCTTTTGCTCAACAGTTTGAAACGTTACCGACGGAACCTTGAGCTCGACGAAGATCGCGCGTTCCGCGCGGCCTCCGCTAAAGATGCGGCCATTGGGCAAGATATGAACGGATCCAACGACGGCCGGAACCATGAATGCGTTGTCGATCAGACCATGACGTTCGAGCAGCGCGACGGAAAGCCGGGGCAAAATTTGCGCCTCGGCGCGGGCGTCGA
>PLAE01000139.1 GCA_003134035.1 Candidatus Velthaea versatilis | reverse complement strand
GGGGGCTACCAGTCCGTCGCGTTTCGGGGGTATACCGGACTGAGCCGATGGCACCCATCACCCCATCATTCCATCAGCCGCTCATTCCATCGGCCGCCCTCGACGCGCGGGAAAGCAGCAGGTTGCAGGCGGGTTCCGCACGATTTCCTCCCGCACGAGCAAAAAGGAGAGTCAAACGGTGATAAAGACCGATCTCACGATCTCCACGACCGCGGGCGCGCTGCCGGCCTACGTCGCCCGACCCGAGACGGGCGCGTGTCCGGCCGTCATCGTTCTCGAGGGCATCTACGGTTTCGACGAGGAGATGCGGCGCATGACCGACCTCGTCGCCGCCAACGGTTACGTCGGCTGCGCGATCGATTATCTGCGCGGCTTGCCGGTCAAGGACGGTTTTAGCGCCGCGAAAGTCGCTCGCGACATCGCAGCGACACGCGATTGGCTCAACGACCAGCCATTTGTTTCCCGCGGGAAAGTGGCGCTATGGGGCTTTGGGATCGGTGGTTCGGCGGCGTTCATGGCCGCCTCGCTGCCGGGTCTCTCATCCGCGATCTCGTTCTACGGACAATCGATCGCCCAAGGCTTGCCCGACGGCAGCGACGCGCCGATCCGCAGCGCCGAAGAGATCCGCACGCCGCTGCTGCTCGTCTTCGGCGGCCGCGACGAACTCATCACCGAAGCCGATATCGAGCGCATCCGGCAGCGGCTGCAGGCCGCGGGGAAGATCGCGGACATCCAAATCTACGCCAATGTCGGGCATTCGTTCTTTCGCGAAAGCTCCGACACGATGGCGTCGCGCGAGATTGCCGACGCTTGGGATCGCGTCGCGTCCTTCCTGCAGAAGTACTTCAAATAGCGCGGCT
The DNA here is from genome assembly GCA_003134035.1 of Candidatus Velthaea versatilis. GTDB lineage: Bacteria > Vulcanimicrobiota > Vulcanimicrobiia > Vulcanimicrobiales > Vulcanimicrobiaceae > Velthaea > Velthaea versatilis. Next base: position 13,856 of record PLAE01000139.1, on the reverse strand, counting down.
ACTTTTCGGCGATCAGCCGCGCCCAGCGCTCGTGGATATCGGCGATATAGGCTTGTGTTTCGGCATACGGCGGCAAACCGCCATAGTACGTGACCGTTCCCGGCCCCGCATTGTAGGCCGCCAACGCGAACGCGTAACGATCGCCGTGGACGCGGGCGTAACGCGCGACATATCCGGCGAGCACGCGGGTCGCTCCGGCGATCGCCGAACGCGGATCGAACGGGTCAACGCCGTACAAGTCCGCCGTCGGCAGCGTAAATTGCGCGATGCCGTACGCGCCGGCCGGTGAAATCGCATTCGGGTCAAAGGCCGACTCCTGGAGCAGCGTCGCGGCGATGAACTGCGGATCGACACCTTCCTGCTCGGCCGCATCGCGCGCGACGCAGGCCAACGTCAACGCATCGAACGCGGCAATTCGCGGGTTTGCCCTCACGATGGAGCGAACGACGGCCAGCACCGGACCGCTGCCGCGCGGCGCGTCGATGAGCAAGCGAATCCCGCGTATACTTCGAACGGGTGCGGGTATGTGCCAACTCAGCGCCGCATCACGCAAAGCGTCCACGCGAACGCCCGCGACATTCGGCGCCAAGGTAATTGAGAGACTCAGCATCGTCGCGGCGAGAGGGTTTCTTTTGCTCGAAAACAAGTCGCGGATAGCTCTCTCTTCCAAATGATATCGATATTAAAGGATGAACGTGAACTCGATCGTGTTGGGGTCGCCGGTTCTCTCACTGCTCGCCGCGATGCTCACCGTGCTTGTCGTCGGTGATTTCGCGTCGACCTTTTTCTATCACGTCCCGCAGCACGTGTGGGGCAAACTTCATCTGCGGACGCACCACGATCGCCGCCGTTCCTACTGGGACCACGCCGTGATCTCGGGCGATCCGGGCGTGATGCTCGACGGTTTCCTGGGTGCCGTGCCTTACATCATCATTGCCGTTGCATGTTGCAAAATCTCCTTTTTTGGTGCTGCACTCGGTTTGATTCTCGGCCAATTGCATGTCTGGTGGCGCCACACGACGGAGTTGGGCTGGAAAACCCCGGTTCCGGTCCGGAACGTCTGCCGTGCCCTGGCGATCGTTCTCCCCGAGGACCATGACGGGCATCACCGAAACCCAGAGATCGAGTTCGGCGATCTCTTTCGCTTCTACGACGCGCCCGCACGCAAGATGTTGGTACTCCTTCGGACGCTAAGTCCGCGGCGGGCTCCGCGTCGTCGGAGTACGGTCCGACCGATCAAACGCAAGACCGCGGTCTCAACGGGTGTTGGCCGAGGCTAGTTTCGTGGAGACCGGATGACCAAACGTGTCCTCTTTCTGATCTCGGATACCGGCGGCGGCCATCGAGCCGGGTCGCAAGCTATCGGGGCCGCCCTGGACGAGATGGATGGAGAGACGCGCTACGAGTGGCGCATCGACGATATCGCGACCCACTGCACCTTTCCGCTTTCCCAACTCGGACCCGCCTACAGCGCCGCGCTGCGCTTCGCTCCCCCGATCTACGGCGCGCTCTTCCATGCCACCAACGGCCGGCGGCGCTACCGGACCATCGTCCGCTTTTGCGAACCGCTCTACCGCGAGCGGTTGCGCGACTCTTTCCTCATGTATCGGCCGGACGTGATCGTTTCCGTCCACCCGCTGCTCAACCACGCGGCGCTGCGAGCCCGGGCGGATGCCGGTCTGCTGCGGGTCCCGCTCATCACGGTGATCACCGACCTCGGCCGCGTGCACGAGGGCTGGCTGCTCCCGGAAGCCGACATGACGGTGGTGCCGGCCCAGGAAGTCTATCAGCGGGCGCTCGAGCGCGGCGTGCCGCCGGAACGACTGCGGCTTTTGGGTCATCCGGTTCATCCGAAGTTCGAGGACGTCTCGGAAACCAAAGCCGAGATCCGCAAGGGCCTAGGGCTCCCCAGCGACCGCCCGATCGCGCTGCTGATGGCGGGCGGCGAAGGCGGCGGCAAGCTCCTCCCGACCACCCTCGCGCTGGCGAAATCCCGGCTCCCGTTCCATCTCGTGGTCGTCACGGGGCGCAACGCGGCGCTCAAGTTGAAGCTGGAGGAGCTTGCGCCGCAGTTGCCGACGCCAATGACGGTGCTCGGCTTCCGCAACGACGTCCCGGAACTCATGCGGGCATCCGACCTGCTCGTCACCAAGGCCGGTCCGGGTGCGATCGCCGAAGCCTCGATCGCCGAAGTTCCCGTCGTCGTCTACGATTTCGTCCCCGGCCAAGAGCGCGGCAACCTCGACTACGTTCGCACCAACGGGATCGGCGTGGTCGCCCTGACGGCCACCGAAGTCGTCGCCTCGGTCACTCGCATCGTCCACAACCAAGAGCGCCTAGTCGCGATGCGCGCCCGCCAAACCTCGATCGCACCGCGCGGCAGTTCGCGCCGCATCGCCGAGCTCATCGCCGAAGTCGCCGCGACCGGCAGCGCGCCGCGCGAACCGGTGTTTATCGCGGGCTGAGCTTCGGGCGGGATTCGGGCCGGATTCGCTCAAGCATCCGGGTATGTCGCTGACGATCGATCCCCCCGCTTCCCTCATCGACCGGGTGATCGCCCTGCGGCGGGATCTGCACCGTCATCCCGAACTCGGTTTCGCCGAACACCGCACAGCCGGCATCGTCGCCGAGCGGCTGCACGAGCTGGGCTACGAAGTGCACCCCGGCATCGCGACGACCGGCGTCGTCGGCGTCCTTCGCTCAAACGCGCCGGGCAAGACGATCATGCTCCGCGCCGACATGGACGCGCTGCCGATCGACGAGGAAAACGCGACCGACTACACCTCGATCAACGCGCAGACGATGCATGCTTGCGGTCACGACGGACATGTCGCGATCCTGCTGGGCGCGGCCGAACTCATCGCGGCGCGGAGCGCCGAACTTGCCGGCACGATTTGTCTCGTGTTTCAGCCAGCCGAAGAAGGGTTGGGCGGCGGTGCGGAAATGGTGCGGCTGGGGCTACTGGAGCGGTTCGGCATCGAGCGCGCCTACGGGCTGCACTTGTCTTCGACGCATCCCGTCGGCCAGCTCGGTTTCCGCGAGGGGCCGATCTACGCGTCGAGCGACTCGCTCGAAATTACGATCGAAGGCCGCGGCGGCCACGGCGCCGCACCCCATCTCTCAATCGATCCGATCTTTCTCGCGAGCGAGTTCGTCGTCGCCGTCCAGCAGGTGGTCTCGCGCCAAATCGATCCAATCGAGCCGGCGGTCGTGACGATCGGGTCGATCCACGGGGGCACGACGCACAACGTCATCCCCAGCCGCGTCAAGCTGCTGGGCACCGTGCGCGCCTTCAACGCGGACGTGCGCGCGAAGATGGCCGAACGGATCGAACGCGTGCTCAAGGGCGTCTGCGACGGCGCCGGAGCGACCTACGACTTCGCCTACCTCTGGCGCTATCCGGTGACGTCGAACGATGCCGACCAAACGCGCTACGTCAAGGCGCTGGCCCAAGCGACCGTCGGCGCGGAGGCGGTCATCGACGTTGCCCAAATCATGGGCGCCGAAGACTTCTCGTTCTTCGCCGAAAAGGTTCCCGCGTGCTTTTACACGCTTGGAACCAGCAGTGGCCCGGCGACCTCCTGGCCGCATCACCACGCCCGCTTCGACATCGATGAAAGCGCGCTGGCGACGGGAGTCCGCATGATGACCGCGCTCGCCCTCGACGCGCCGCGCAACGCACCTTAGAGGACTGGGCTTCATCAAGTCCGTCGCGTTCGGGCTTCGCCCGAGCCGCCGCGTCGTTTGGCTCGGCCAGCTCAGCCCGCTTCCGCTGCGGCCGGAATCGAATGGTTCGGCGCACCGGCACTGTCGGCGCGCGCCGGCGCCGCTGCTGCTGCGCCGAGGGTCGCGACCAAGCCGCCGCGCAGCGCCATCGTCGCGGCACCGACGGCGCCGGCATCGTTGCCCAATAGGGCGCGGATGATCTTGGTCGTCCCTTTCGGCACCGTCGTCGTACGTTCGTCGACGAGCTTGCGCACCGGCTCGAGCATGAAATCGCCGGCGCTCGAAACGCCACCGCCCATCGCGATAACCTCCGGATTGACGAACGCGATCACATTCACCAAGCCCGTCGCCAAGTCGTCGATCCAGTTCTTCCAGGCCGCCAGCGCGTGACCGTCGCCGGCCTGCGCGGCTTTGCGGATCGCTTTCGAACCCAGCTTTTCTTTGGGTACGTCGAGCAGCTTGCTGCGCGGGAACGACGGCGCAACCGCGACGGCGTGGCGGATCAGCCCAGTGCCCGAGCATTGCGCCTCGAAGCAGCCGACCCGGCCGCAACCGCAAATGAAGCCGGACTCGGACCGGATGGTATGGTGCCCGAACTCGCCGGCGCCCATCTGGTTGCCCAGCGCCAATTCGCCTTCGGCGACGATACCGCCGCCGATTCCGGTGCCCAAGGTCAGCAAGGCGAAGTTGCGCGTGCCGCGGCCGGCGCCGAACACGTATTCGCCCAGGGTCGCGCAGCGCGCGTCGTTCGCGATGAAGACCGGCAGATCGAACTTGGCACGCATCGCATCGCCCAGCGGCACGTTGGTCCAGTTGAAATTCGGCGACCAGCGGATGGTGCCGGTTTTGGGGTCGACGTTGCCCGGCGACCCGATGCCGATGCCCACGACCTTGTCTTTCGCGTCGGCCAGCGCCGGCCGGATCACGGCTTCGAGCGTCGCAAAGACCGCGTTGGGCGAGCGATCGACGATGTCTTGCTCGTGACGCACGGTGATCGTGCCGCTCTCTTCGACGACCGTCGCCATTGCGTGTGAGCCGCCCAGATCGACTCCGATAGCTCTGCGCATGCTTACTTTCCACTCCGCGGCGCATCGACGAACGTCGGCGGCGTCTGGACCACGTTGCTTGGATCGTCGTATGCGCCGTAGGTCCGCGTTACCTCATTATTCGCGCAGCGCGCGAGCCGGAAGCTCCGCTTATCGTACGCGCACGTTAACGTCACCGGATCGCCGAGCGGCACGGTCGAATCGAACGCGCCGTAGGTCACGCCGGCGATCGTCACGTCGGGGCGGACGGCATCGACTTTCATGCTGCCGACCGGCAGGCTGCGCGCTTTCTCCGCATCGCTCACGTCGGCTTTCTCGAAGGTCGCGCCGTTTTTGCTGCTGTAGGCCGTGTTGCCGACGGTCACCACATCGGTCGTGCTGGCGCTGACCGCAACCGCGAGCCGCGACCGGTCGGGGGCGACGTAAACGAGCGTGGCCGAATAAGCGTTTCCCGGATCGAACGTCGTGACCACGAACGATTTCGCGTTCTTCATCGCGGCGTTGACTTTGCTCTGGACGCCAGCCGACGTTTCGGCCAGCGCCGCCGGGGTGAGCCGGCAGAGCAGAAGCGCCGCGATACCGGCTCGCAAGGCGATCATTTTCATACTCTCCCTCGTTCGCTCCCGCGCGGGGTTCGTCCGCCGTCGATACCGAACCAGGGCTCGATGCAAGAGACGATCGATCTCATCGCCGACCGCGAGCTGAAAAAGTTGCGGCGCTTTACCCGCGAAACCGGGCAGCCGGCACCACTCGACGGTTTGGATCTCGAGCCCATGAGCCACGTCAAAGAGATCGAGATAACCGACGAACATATCACCATTCAATACAACGAGACCGTCAAGCGGCGGTACAACGCCAACGAGATTACCCACCGCGAATGGGTCTACAAGTATAACGACGATCCGGAGATGGTCGCCGCCATCGCGCGCGTGATCGAGGTTTCCCGCAAGCACCTCTACGATATGCCCGAGAACATCTCGTGTCCGCCGGGCTGCGCCGAATGCTGCAGCGGCTACGAGCCCTTCGTCAACCGCGCCGACGTCCAGCGCATCGCCGACCACCTCGGCCTGACCTACGACGAAGTGATGACCGACTACGTCGTGCCGCGCGAATCGGCCGACGGCTACGTGGTCGGCTGGCTGCGCAAAGTAACCGAAGAAGTAACCGACAAATGCCTGTTTCTGAAGGGCTCACGGTCCGGCCGCTACTATTGCGGAATTTACGAAGCTCGGCCGTACGATTGCCGCGACTTCACACCGGTCGGTTGCCAGGACGTCGATACGAGCCTGCCGCGGCGCGGTGAATATCCGGTCGGGACGCCCTTCGCCCCCAAACGCCGCAGCAACGGCAAGCGAAATGGCCGCTGAGCGTTTCGCGGTGGCGGTGGTCGGCGGTGGTCATAATGGCCTTGTCGCGGCCGCCTATTGCGCGCGCGCCGGTCTGCGAACGGTGCTCGTCGAGCGGCGCGACGTGATCGGCGGAGCGACCCTCTCGCAGCCGATTTGGCCGGGCTATACGGTCTCGGTGGCATCGTACGTGTGTAGTCTGCTCGACCCGCGAATCGTTGCCGATTTGGACTTGCCGGCGTTCGGCTATCAGGCGTACCGCAAAGACCCCGCCTCCTTCACGCCGCTCGCCGACGGTCGCTCGCTGCTCCTGGGCGCCGACGACCAGGACAACGCGCGCGAAGTCAGGGCGTTCGATGAACGCGACGTTGCCGGACTCCATGCCTTCGAGGCCGAGGCGACGCGGCTGGGTTCGCTGCTATTCGAATCGTTCGCCGACCCGGAGCCGTCGTTCGCCGCGTTTGATGATGCGACGCAAGCGACGCTGCGCGGCAGCGCCGCCGAGTTCGTCGAGCGCTACGTGCGCACGCCGGTGCTGCAGGCCACCCTCGCGACGGACGGGCTGATCGGTACCAACGCCGGGCCGCGCGCTCCCGGTACCGCGTACGTGCTCGCGCACCACTATGCGGGCCGCGCGCTGGGCGTGCAAGGCGCATGGGGCTTCGTGCGCGGCGGCATGGGCGCGGTGTCGGCCGCCATCGCCGGCGCGGCACGCGCGCACGGCGCGGAGGTGCGCGCCGGCGTGCCCGTGGAGCGCATCGCGCTGCGCGACGGGCGCGCGTCGTGCCTGGAACTGCGCGACGGTTCGGTCATCGAGGCCGACGCGATTCTGGTCAGTGCCGATCCGCAGACGACGTTTCTGCGTTTGCTCGAGCGCGACGCCGTGCCGCCCGCGCTCTACGCAAAGGCGCGCGATTGGAGCGCCAACGGCGTCTCCTTCAAACTCAATTTGGCGCTGGGGGAGTTGCCGAATTTTTCCGCGCGGCCGGGGACGCTTGAACAGCCGCACCACCGCGCGACGATCCACGTGGCGCCGTCGATCGACTACTTGCAGACCGCCTACAGCGACGCACAAACGCAGGGCATATCGCGTGAGCCGATGCTTGAATGCTTCATGCAGACGCCGACCGATCCGAGCCTCGCGCCGTCCGGCAAACATATCCTGTCGGTCTTCGCGCAGTATTTTCCGTATACGCGCAGCGACCGTCCGTGGCACAGCGAAGATCGCGCTGCTATCGCCGATCTCATCGTCGCCACACTGGCGCGCTACGCGCCGAACATCCCGGGCGCGATCGAGCACCGGCAAATGCTCGCGCCACCCGACCTCGAAGCGCTCATCGGCCTCCCCGGCGGCCATATCTTCCACGGCGAACTGCTGCCCGGCCAAATTTACGAAGACCGTTTCCCGCTGCGCACCGGCATCGACGGCCTCTATTTATGCGGATCGGGGACGCACCCGGGCGGCTGCGTCAGCGGTTTTCCGGGACGGCGTGCGGCAACGGCGGCGATCGGTGATTTGGCGGTCGGCGTCCTTTGAGGACATTCGCCGGTACGATGGTTTGCCGTTGACATCCGAGCACCGGCCGCCATGTTCGTTCGGATCAGCAGCCATCCCACCGAATTCCGCGGAAATCGCATACTGGAGCGGCGAGACCGGTGCGCGCTGGGCGACCTTCAACGAGCAGCTCGACCGGACGTTCGCGCCGCTGAGCGGGGCCGGGCTGCGGTGCGCGAACGTCGGGCCCGGGCAGGCGTTGCTCGACATCGGGTCCGGTTGCGGAGCAACGCTGCTCGATCTCGCGGAGGCGGTCGGCCCGGCCGGCACCGTTACCGGTGTCGATGTTTCACCGCCGATGCTCGCGCTCGCAGAGCAACGCGCACGATCGCGCGGTCTCGGCAACGTGCGCTGCATTCTCGCGGACGCGGCGACGCATCCGTTCGACGCAGCGGCTTTCGACGTCGTCTTTTCGCGCTTCGGCGTCATGTTTTTCGATGATCCGGCTGGTGCGTTAGCCAACGTGAGGCGGTCGCTGCGACCCGATGGACGGCTGATCTTCGTTTGCTGGCGTGGCCTTGCGGTGAACCCCTGGTTCAGCGTCCCGGCGGATGCGGTTCGACCCTATTTAGCCCCGCAACCGCCGCCGGATCCCGACGCGCCGGGGCCGCTCGCGTTCGCCGATCCGAATCGCGTTTGCCGGATTCTCGAAGGTGCCGATTTCGCGGACGTGCGATTCGACGAATTCGATGCGCGCTTGCGGTTGGGCGACCGCCGATCCGCGACTCAATTGTTGACGCACATCGGGCCAGCCGCGAGACTCTTGGCGCTCGCCGATGACGGGGCGCGCGCGGAAGCCGAACGAGCGTTGGAGCACGCCTTGACGGCGCATGAATCCAACGGCGAGGTATGGCTCGGCGCGGGCGTGTGGATCGTGAGCGCCCGCCCGAAACGCGGCGCTGCAATCGCTCTCGACGACGGCGCTGATGCGGACTGATTCCTAGTCCAGGAGCGCCAAAACACTTGGGCCGGGAAGGTCGGCGATGCGAGCGCGTCCGCACATCGATCAAGTTACCCGAGACGCGCCTCAAGGCTTCCTTGCTCGCGATTGAAGATCAAATGTGATCGAGGGGTTTGGCCCTCGCGTCGTCTAAGGCACCGGGGGTTCGACCGGGCCATTCCCGGGCAGAATCCCATCAAGCATTCGTTTTTTGGGGGTAACTATTTTGATGAAGCAGATTCTCGGCGCCGGACTCGCGCTCGTCGTCGTTTGGTGTACGGGCGCGCTTGCGAGCGCAGACGACAAGATGAGTTCCATGGGCTCGATGAAGATGGGCGGCATGAAGATGATGGGCGGCATGTCGCACACCTTCAAGATCAAAGCGCAAAATGGCTCGGGCGAGAGCGGCACGGCGACGTTGACCCAGAAAGGCAGTTCGGTCGTCGTCAAGTTGGCGCTCATTGACGGCACCGGGATGCAACCGGCTCACATTCATAAGGGTACTTGCGCGAAACTCGATCCCAAACCCGCCTATCCGCTCATGACGGTCTCCGACGGTAAGTCGACGACGACGCTCCACGACATGAAGCTCTCGACGTTGACCGCCGGCGGATTTGCGATCAACGTCCACAAGTCAACCACCGACATCAAAGACTACGTCGCTTGCGGTAGCCTCTACGTCCCGCATTAAGTTCTAAAGGCGCACCGTTCCGGTGACCGGCGGCCTCTTCGCTCCGCCCGCGTCCGCACTCCGACGCTCGAATGACGCTGGTGCCGCAACCAATACGAGGTCGCATTTGAGCCGCGGTGCGATGCTCGCGACGGCTCGCGAAGCCCGGCCGGCGCCGTGGGGCCGACCAGGCTTCGGCGCTCAGGTGCGCGCGAAGAGTGCGTTCATCTCTTCGTACGGGATGTGCGGCTCGCGCATGAAACCAAACGTTCCGGCGTGATGAATTTCACGCGCAATTTCGCGCAACACCGCCATCGTGCGGCGCATCGGCCACGAACCAACACTCACGCGCGATACGCCGAACCGTTCGAGATCCGCGACCGGCGGCGTCGCTGGTCCGGCTAAGATGTTGAGCGGCTTTTTGCGGAACGCTTGCGCGATGTCGGCGATAGTCGGCTCGTCGTCGATGCCCGGAACGAAGATGCCGTCCGCGCCCGCGGCGAGGTAGGCGGCCAGCCGCTCTTTCGTCCGTTCTAAGCGCGTTGCCGAGTCGCCGATCGCGTCGAGATAGATATCGGTGCGGGCATTGAGAAACAGCGTCGGAGCCGCGGTTTTGGCGGCCGCAATGCGCTCGCACTGCTCGTCGATGGAATACAGTTCGCCCTTCACGCGCGAGTCCTCGAGATTGTATCCGGCGGCGCCGGTTACCGCCAAGCGCGCGATGTTGCGGGCCAGCTTGGCGGCATCGGCTGCATAGCCCGACTCGAAGTCGACGCTCACCGGTACGGTGACCACCGCGGTGATGCGCGTGATCGCCGAAAGATGCGCGCTCACGTCCAAACAATCGCCGTCCGGAACGCCGAGTGCGTTCGCCACCGCGGCGCTCGACGTCCCGACCGCCGGAAACCCCGCCACCTCGAAGATCCGCGCGCTGGCCGGATCCCAGCAATTCGGCAATCGCAGCACCGGCGGTGCGTGATGCAGGCGCCGGAAAATGTCGGATCGCTTCACGCTTGACTCCTCGCAGACCGGTTCGAACCTTCTCGGCCCACGACGCGCCGGGTTCCTGCCCGTTGCTCTCGCGTTTCTCTCCAGTGTTACCGTTGCAGTGGTACGTCGCCGGTGTTGCGAAATCGCTCGCGGCGAAAGCGCGCTGCGGGACGCACCATCAGTTCACGATGCGCGCCGAAATTATGCCGACGGGCGGCGTGAGGTGCTGATCGTGCTGCGGCCGCACATGAATTGCGCGCACCACATCCATGCCGCGCACGACCTGTCCGAACGCGGCGAATCCGCGATGATCCTTGGAGCGCCGGCCGCCGTCGTCCAATCCGGGCTGAGCGCCGATGCAAATAAAGAAATCTGTTTGCGCCGTATTGGGCGCGTCGTCGCGCGCCATCGAGACGGTGCCGTCCAAATGCCGTAGACCGGTCTGCTGCGTCGACTCGAAGACCACGGGCGCGTCGAGCCGCTTATGCGCGCGCACGTTGTGCGTGGCTTGAATGACGTCGATCTTCACGCTCTTACCGGGCTGGTTGTCGGGCCGCGTGGTGACCGTTCGAAAGAACGTTCCGCCATCGAAGAAGCCGCGCTGCACGTAGGACAGAAAGTTCGCCGCCGTTCGGGGAGCGTGCAGCGTGTCAACCCGCACGTCGATCTCCCCGGCCGTCGTCAAAATGGCAACGATGACGGCCGCGATGAGTGCCATCAGCCCAAGCCTCTCGCAACCCACGCGCCGCCGCCCGCAAAGCGAGATCCATACCGCTTGTTCTCGATCTTGACGAGCACCCGCCGGCTCCGCTCCTAAGCCGGGCCGGCGCCCCGGATGGCCTGGGCGAACGTGAGCGGATCGACGTTGCCACCGCTAAGCGTGACGCCGACGCGTTTCCCGCGCACATCGATTTTTTCGAAGAGCAGCGCCGCAAGCGCGCTTGCGCCGCTGGGCTCGAGTACCAGTTTGAGCCGCTCGAAACCGAACTTCATCGCCGCGCGGATTTCGTCGTCGGTCACGGTGACGACACCGGCACACAGAGCGCGGACGATCGGCCACGTCAGTTGACCCGGCGCCTGCGTCCGCTGCCCGTCAGCGATCGTCTGAGGCATCGGAATCGAGACGATCTTGCCCGCTTCCCACGACTGCACCCAATCGTCGCCGGCGACCGGCTCGACGCCGTACACGGCGATGCTCGGCGCGATCGCCGTCGCGGCGATCGCCGACCCCGCCAAGAGTCCGCCGCCGCCTAAACACACGAGCAGCACGTCGAGCGAACCGGCGTCCTCGAGCAACTCCAGCACGGCCGTCGCCTGGCCGGCGATGATCGCCGGATCGTCGTACGGGGGCACGATCGTTGCGCCGCGTTCGCGCGCGATCGACTCGGCCAGTTCGGCTCGATTGACCGTCGCGCGATCGTACGTCACGATCTCGGCACCGTACCCGCGCGTCGCGTCGACCTTTGCCGCCGGCGCGTCGGACGGCATGACGATCGTTGCCGCAACGCCGAGCAGCCGGGCCGACAACGCGACGCCCTGGGCATGGTTGCCGCTCGAAAACGCCACCACGCCGCCGTGGCGCGCGCGCTCATCGAGTTGCACGATGCGATTGTACGCGCCGCGGAACTTGAAGGCGCCCATCCGCTGCAGATTCTCGCATTTGAGAAACACCTGCGCGTCGGTCCGGGCGTCGAGCGTCCGCGAGGTGACGACCGGCGTGCGATGGGCGACGCCGCGCAGCCGCTCGGCTGCCGCGTGAACGTCGGCGAACGTCACGGCCAACGCCGCCGCTTGCACTATGGCGTGACCTTATCGTATTTGAAGAGCACGATCTTGTTGTCCGGATCGAGCTTCAAGCGCTCGTGCACCGTGCCTTTGTCGAAAGCGACGTTGAACTCATGCTCGCGCGCGGGCGCATCCGCGGCCGTCGTTTCCTTCACGCTTTTGAGCTTGCCCAGCGGCGCGAGCGTATCGGCCGCGCGGCCCACGATGCCGCGATTGATCAGCGTCGCGGTCTCGGCATTCTGATACTTCTTGACCGCTTCGACGTCATCGCGCTGCAACGCCATCGTAACGTCTTGCGCCAGGCGCTCGTAGGTATTCTCGTGGTGCCGGAAAAGATGCCGGACGCCCAAAAACAGCACGACGACGACGACGACGAGAATGAGTAGCGGCACCAAGGGGGCGCGCGAAGAAAGCGGCCGCCGGGGTGCGATCCGCGGCACGCTCATGCCGGCATCTCCGTCGCGAGGACGCGTTCGCTGAACGGCTCGAAGACCAGCGCCGGATTCCACTCTTGACCCAGCCGCAAGCTCCACTCGCTCTCGAAAAGCGCCAGCGCCTCGCCGTCCCAATCTTCCACCATCTTCGCGTTCGACGGCATGGTCGCACCGGCAATCGCCGCGCCCTCGCCGCGCACCCGCCGAGCCAAGCCGTACGGCAGCGTCGTGAAGATGGTCTTGACGTTGTACTCCGCTTCGAGCCGGTATTTGACGACCTCGAATTGCAATTCTCCGACCGCGGCGAGAATCGGCTCGGTCCGGGTTTGCCCGTACGCATACATCACTTGAATCGCACCCTCTTCGCGCAGCTGAGCGATGCCTTTTTGAAACGACTTATAGGCCCCCGTGTCGGTACTGCGCACAAGCGCGAAATGTTCCGGCTCGAACGCCGGGATGCCGCCGAACGTGATGTCGTCGGCGTCGCTGAGCGTGTCGCCAATCGCGAACGAACCCGGATTGGCCAAACCCAGCACGTCGCCGGCGAAGGCGAGATCGACCGATTCCCGATCGCTCGCGAAGAGCTTCATCGCGCGCGTCAAGCGCACGTCTTTGCCGGTGCGCATATTCTTGACGGTCATATCGCGCTCGAACTTGCCCGAGCACACGCGCACGAACGCGATGCGGTCGCGGTGGCGCGGATCCATATTGGCTTGGATCTTGAACACGAAGCCCGAAAAGCGCTCGTCGGTCGGTTCGATCGTCTCGGCGGCGGTATCGATGTGCGCCGCCGGCGGCGGTCCAAGCTTGACGAACGCGTCGAGAAACAGTTCGACCCCGAAGTTGGTGACCGCGCTGCCAAAGAACACCGGTGTCGCTTCGCCGCGCAGCATCGCCTCACGGTCGAAGGCCGAGCCGGCGCCTTCGAGCAGATCGAGCTGATCGAGAAATTCGGCGTAGGTCGCCTCATCGGTCAGTGCGGCGATGCGCGGATCGCGCACGTCGGTCACCGAGACGGGCGCGCGCTTCGCGCCGTGTTCGGTGCGCTCGAAGAGATGGACGTTTTGCGTCACACGGTCGTACACGCCGCGAAACGTCGGGCCGCTGCCCAGCGGCCAATTGATCGGATAGGCCGCGATCCCCAACACGTTTTCGACTTCGTCGAGCAGGGCCAGCGGATCGAGACTGGGCCGGTCCATCTTATTGATGAACGTGAAGAGCGGGATACGCCGCGCGCGGCAGATCGCGAAGAGTTTGCGAGTCTGCGGTTCGACGCCCTTGGCGGCGTCGAGCAGCATCACCGCGCTGTCCGCGGCGAGCAGCGTGCGGTAGGTATCTTCGCCGAAATCTTGGTGGCCCGGCGT
>PLAE01000199.1:472-15476 GCA_003134035.1 Candidatus Velthaea versatilis | reverse complement strand
AAGTCGAAGAGATCGTCGATACGATCGAAGACATCGCCGATCAAACAAACCTGCTGGCGCTCAACGCGGCGATCGAAGCCGCTCGCGCCGGCGAGCACGGCCGCGGCTTCGCCGTCGTGGCAGATGAAGTCCGCAAGCTGGCCGAACGCAGTTCGATTGCCACCAAAGAGATCTCGAAGATTCTGAGCGACATCAAACGGGAGACCGTGTCGGCAGCCCAAGCGATGCGAACATCCTCGGACTCGATGGATTCGGGGATCGCGGTCTCGCAGCGCGCTTCGCGCTCACTGGAAAGTGTCAGTCGCGCGATCTCGACGACCAGCAGCGTCGCCGAATCCCTGGCCGGGCAAGCCCGCGAAATGCAGGACGCCTCTCGGCATGTCACCGAGAACATGGCCAGCGCGTCTGCGGCGGTGGAAGAAAACGCCGCAGCCGCGGCCGAGATGCGCAGCACGACGGACCATGTCACGAACGCCATGATGCCGGTCGCCGCGACCGCCTCGCAAAACGCGGCGACGGCTCAGGAAGCCGCCCTCTCAACGCGGCAACTCGCGCTCGGCATCGCCGAGATCGACTCGACCGCTCGCGCCCTGCGCGATCAAGCCGAACAACTCGAGGGCCTGCTCGCCGCGTTTATCTTCGAGGAGTCCAGCGCGGCGCTCGCGCCGCGTAAACTCGCAACGTCACGGACAGTCGCGCTCGCCCGTTAGAGCGCGCTGCCGTTAAGGTAAACTTGGCGGCGGAACCTGTCCTTGGGGCGGATACGCGGGCAGGTGCGGCGGGGGCGGCGGCAGGCCGCCGGGATGGGCGCGGAGCTTGCGCAGGAGGTTCAGCCGCCCGGGATCCGTTTCAACGGCGATATCCGGATCGACGCCGTGATTCTCGATCACCCGCTCCGACGCCAAGCCATACAGGCTGCCTTCGGGCACGGTGATGTATCCGCCATCGAACGCGCCTTCGCGATTCGTCGCCATGCCGATGAGGATGCGGCGCAAACGCTTGAGCACGATCTGGTCGGTGAACCCGCCGCCGTTCCAGCGGTCGTCGACGATGAGGGCTTCTTTGTTCACCTGCGGATAAAATTGGCCTACGAACTGCTCCATCCCCAGCGACTCCATGTCCGATAAATACACGTAGGCGATCCGGCCGCCCCACAGCTTGTCGACGAGCGCGCGATGTTCGTCGATCCACGCTTTTTCGTCGGGCGACCAACTCGGTGCATCGAACCCCTGACACCGCCGTGCCTGCCCGAGTGAGCCGAGTTACTTAATCTCAGCCTAATGAAGGCTCGGTACTATAGAATCCGCTTGGGGAACCGGCTTCCTATCTGCCTGCCACGAACGCATCCCCTCGCCTGCCCGTGGGGTCAGCGCTGCGAATTCTTGACGGCCCAGCTATACTCCCGTCGGGTGAAGGGCATCTCCCGCCTAAGCCCTAAGCGAAGCGGTGCTTTTCGTTGGTGAAGTTGTCCCCGATTACCTAAGGGCGAATGTCACAATGTGGGCCTACAACGCCGTGCTACGGTTGGGCTGTCGCAATTTGTGGCGACAGACGGACGGAGGACGCGAATATGCAACACGACCTAAAACGGCTTGAGGAAAAGGCTGATCGGCTCGACGCGAGCATCGTTATCATCGTCGGACTTGGCGGTAAGATCCCACCTATCATTCACCGACCGGGATGGACGACGATTGCGGAATTTGCACTCGTTGAAAATACTCTGGACGCTCTGCAAAGCCAAGTGGACGCGGTATACGACCAGTACCGGAAGTTGATTGCGGCCGCCGAATTGGTCGGGGCCGAGCAACTGTCCGCGAGCCGCTAGGGCTGCGCTAAGAACAGAAAAGCCGGTCAGGACTTCGACGTCCGGCGCATCTTGAGCCAGCGGTAGGCCAGAAACACGTTGATCAGGCACAGGACGACGTCGATGACCGCCCATACCGTGTCGTGCTTTTGAATGGCCCAAAAGCAAAGCAGCGCGAAGAGCAGCGCGGTGTTGACCGGGATGATCCAGGCGCGTTTGTTCAGCATTTATTTCGCGAGCGGGATGATGTCGCTGGGCGCGAGCGGATAGATCCCCAGCACGAAGACCGCCGCGGCGCACACCGCGATCGAGATCCACGGCAGCGGGTTGGTCGAACGCTCGGCGCGGACGTGCGCTTCGTCGACGCGTACGAACATCGCCCGCACGATTTTAAAATAGACGTAGACCGAGATCGCGGTGCCGGCGATCAACAGCACCGACAGCCACCAGTAGCCGGCCCCGACCGAACTTGCCAAGATCAAAATCTTTCCGGTGAAGCCCGCCGTCGGCGGTAGTCCGGCTAAACTCAGCAAGAAAAACGTCATCGCCGCGGCGAGCCACGGCCGGCGGTACGCCAGGCCGGCGAATGCGCCGACGCCCAGGCTGCCGTCGGCGTCTTTGAGCATCAGCGCGACGACCGCGAACGCGCCCAAGTTCATGAACGTATACGCTGCGAGATAGAAGATCGCGTAGCGCAGACCCAGCGGCGTTTGACCGGCGAACGCCGCAACGATGTAGCCCACTTGCCCGATGCCCGAATACGCCAAGAGCCGCTTCATATCGATCTGCTGCAGGGCGGCGAGATTGCCGACGATCATCGAGATCGCCGCGACGGTCCAGACCGGAAGCAAGATCGCATTGGCCGTCGCCGGCGGCAGCGCGGCGTAGGCGAAGCGCCCGAGCACGCCGAGCGCGCCGGCCTTGGTGACAACCGACATGTACGCGGTCACCGAGAGCGGCGCGCCTTCATAGACGTCGGGCGTCCAGGAGTGAAACGGGACAAGGCTGAGTTTGAAGGCGATGCCGACGAGAAACAGTCCCGCGCCTAGCGCGATGAGCGGCGACGGCGGCGCGGCGGAGATCGCCGCGAGCGCGACCGAACCGGTTCCGCCGAAGAGCAGCGCCATGCCGTAGAGCAAGAAGCCCGACGCCATCGACGATAAGAGCAAATACTTGAGGCCCGATTCGCGCGCGGCCGACCGAACCGACATCGCGCACAAGCAGTACAGACCCAGCGACAACAACTCCAGACCCAAAAAGATCATCATCAAGTTGCCGGCCCCGGCCATGAGCAGCGCGCCACAGGTGCTCCAGAGGACGATCGCCGTCGTGCCGGCGACTTGATCGTCGCGGCCGATCCCGATCCCCAGGCCCAGCGACACGAGCGTCGCGAAAATTGCGATCTCGCCCAGCACGACGGCAAATCCGCCTTGCATGTACGCGCCGCCGAAGGCCGGATACGAGTGGCCGTACTGCTGCGCGGTCAGGACGCCGGCGATCACCAGACCCGCCGCCGCGATCGCGACGGCGATCCAGCGGCGGGCGCGGCCGGCGGACATGAACAGGTCGACGACGAGCGCGAGCAGCCCCGCCGCGGCGATGACCGTCGTCGGCAAGAGCGCATGCAGATCGGCGGAGTTAACGTACGGAATCGGCGGCGACATACGCACTTTCCGTTTCGGAGCGGCGAGGTTGCGCACGGTGTGAAACCGGAGTTTGGGGACCGGTGAGGGCGCGCGCGGCGTCCGACGCGAGGCCGGCCACCGGGGCCGGGTCGATCCCGAGCAAGATGAACCCGAGCACGAGCGGCGCCACCGCCAATCCCTCGATCCAGGTGAGATCGCGGCGTTCGGGCAGATCGGCGACTTTGGGGCCGTTCATGATCCCTTGGAACAGCCGCAGCATGTACGCCGCGGCGACCACGATCGGCACGAGCGCGATGAGCGCGACGGCGCCGAAACCGGCATGGTACAGGCCGGTGAGGATCAGCAGTTCACCGGCAAAGCCGGCCAAGCCGGGCAACCCCAGAGCCGCCAGCGCGGCGAAGACCAGCGCGCCGGCCAACCGCGGGTTCCCATACCCCAGACCCCCCAAACGCTGGAGCGAGCGCGTCTCCTCGCGTTCTTCGACGTAGCCCAGCACCAGGAAGAGCGCCGCGCTAAAGAGCCCGTGAGCGACGATATAGACGACCGCGCCGGCGATCGCGACTTGATCGAAGCTGAAGATCGCGATGAGGATCAAGCCCAGATGTGAGAGCGAACTGTACGCGACGACGCGTTTGGCGTCGCTCTGCGCGAGCGCCGTGAACGCACCGTAAAGCAGGCTGATGATACCGAGCGCGACGACCAGCGGCGTCGCGGCCCGCATCTGCTCGGCGAAGAAGGGCAAACCGATCACGATGAAGCCGTAGAGGCCGGCCTTGGACTGAATTCCGCTCACGACCGCGACGACCGGCGGCGGCAGTTCGCCGTACGTCGCGGGCATCCAGGTGTGGAACGGAAACACCGGCGTCTTGACTAAAAATGCGAACGCGAAGCCGGCGAAAATCCAGGCGCCCCAAACGTTGCCGATCACGACGTGCGCGTCGGGATTGCCGATTACATCGGTCGAGCCGTGGACGATCCCGAAGGCCGCGGTCGCGAGCAGCAGACACAAACCGCCGGCGAGGTTGTAGATCAAGTAGCGCCAGGCCGCCGTTCCCGCGCGCCGGGGTCCGCCGCCGGGTAAGCCCCAGCCGACCATCAGCAAGAACACCGGCACGAGCATGAGATCCCAGAACAGCGCGAAGAGCAGCAGATCTTTGGCCAAAAAGACGCCGGTCATCGCACCGAGCAGCACGAGCATTTGCGCGGTGTATTCGCGCAGCCGCGTCGCGCGCAGCGCCACGAGCGCGCTGAACGTGGCGACCTGCAGCAGCACGACGATCCAATACGAAATGGCGCCGAAGCCGAAGTGGAAGGCGGCACCGAACGGCCGCGCGAGCCACGGCACCGAGTCGTCGGGCGTGTGCGGGTTGCCGAGCGTGAGCGCGACCGCGAGCGCCGCGACCGCGACGCCGGCCCACTTCGCGCCCGCGTCAGCGCCTTTGGGCAACGCGTACAGAACGAAGCCGACCAAGATCGGACCCAGCACGAGCGCCGTTACGAGGCCCGTCATTTGCCCGCTCCGATCACCGCGTAATAGACCACAAAACAAGCGACGCCGAAGACGAGGTAGAGCGCGTAGCCGCGCACGAGACCGGTTTGGAAACTGCGGAACAGATGCCCGAGCCACGTCGCCGAGTGCGCCACTTCGCGCACGCCGCCGTCGATGACGACCGGATCGACGAAGCTGCCAAAAAAGCGGCCCGCCGCGGCCGCGGGCTTGACGAACAGCGCGTCGATCGCGGCATCGAAATAGTATCGATTCACGAGCACGGGCGGCATCTTCATCGTCTCGGCGCGCAGCCGCGCGACGCTAGCGCCCAGCGCGGCCTTCGTTCCGTACCGCAGGTACGCCAGCGCAATACCGGCCGCGACCACGACGAGCACGATGACGCCCGAAAGCAGTTCGGGAATCGGCGCAACGTCGGCCGTCGCCGGCGCGGCTGGGAAGACGGGGGCGAAAAACGTCTGCCAGGGGCTGTTCTCACCGCCGATCGCCAGCCACCCGATGCCGATCGAAAACGGGATAAGGACCGCGACGGGTGCGCTCATGATCCAGGCCGGTGCATGCGCATGCCCGCTGCCGTGATGTTCGCGTTCCTCGGCCTCGTGCGCGAGCCGCGCCGCCTGCCCCGGCGTCCCGGAGTCGGGATGCCGGATGCCCAGATCCGAGGCATCGACGTTCCCGCGGAACTGGCCGAAAAACGTGACGAACAGCAGCCGGAACATATAGTAAGCCGTGATTCCGGCGGTGATGACGCCCACCGCGTAGAGGATCGGGTGGCCGTGCTGCAGCGTTCCGTACAGTATGGCGTCCTTGCTGAAGTAGCCGCTAAAGCCGGGAATTCCACAGATCGCGAGCACGCCGACGAGCATCGCGATGAACGCGAACGGCATCTGCTTGCGCAGACCGCCCATGCGCCGCACGTCCTGTTCGTCGGCCAGATTGTGGATGATGATGCCGGCGCCCAAGAACAGTTCGGCCTTGAAGAAGGCGTGGGTCAGGAAGTGCAGCACGCCGGCGCTGAAGGCACCGACGCCGACCGCCATGATCATGTAGCCGATCTGCGACATCGTCGAGTACGCGAGAATCCGTTTGATGTCCCACTGCGCGATACCCAAGACGGCACCGGCGATCGCCGTGAGCGCACCGATGACGCCGACGAGCTCGCGCGCTTCGGCCGACGCCGTCCAGAGCGGCGCGCAGCGCGCGATCAAGTACACGCCGGCGGTCACCATGGTGGCGGCATGGATGAGCGCGGAGACCGGTGTCGGGCCTTCCATCGCGTCGGGCAGCCAGGTGTGCAGTGGCACCTGCGCCGATTTCGCCGCGCAGCCGACGAAGAGCGCGAGGCAGACGACGAACAATTCCCCGCTCGTGAACGCCTGCGCGGCGTTGCCGAACACGTCGCCGTACCCGATCGAGCCGACCTTCGTGACGATCACGATCACCGCGAACAAAATGCCGACGTCGCCCAGCACGTTGATGACGAACGCTTTGCGCGCCGCGGCAACCGCCGACGGCCGCTCGAACCAAAACCCGATCAGAAAATAGGAGGCGAGTCCGACCAAGCCCCACCCGATGAGCAAGCCGACGAAGTTATCGGACAGCACCAGCGTGAGCATCGCGAACACGAAAAAATTGAGGAACGCGAAGAACCGCGCGAACGCGCGGTCGCCGGACATGTACCCGATCGAGTACACGTGGATGAGAAAGCCGACGCCGGTGATGATTAGGGTCCAGACCAGCGCGAGCCGGTCGAACAGCAGGCCGAACGCGAAGCCGGGCAGCCAGCTGACCATCGGCGCGTGCGCGCCGCCGAGCTTGTCGCTGATCTGCGTCGCGTCGTTCCACGAAACGAGCGCGGCGACGAACGCGGTGCCGACCAGCGCGGCGCCGACGGGTCCGCCGAGCGACCGCAGTTGCGGTCCGAATGTCCACAAGATGACCGCGCCGGCGAGCGGCAGCAGCCAAATGAGGTACAGCAGCGGATAGCTGCCTTCGATTCCCAGCGGCGTGTGCGTCATCGGGCGATCATCCGTGCAGCGTCGCGATCTCGTCGACGTCGACGTGCGCGGCGCGCCGGAACACGACGACCACGATCGCCAAGCCGATCGCCGCTTCCGCGGCCGCGACGGTGATGACGAGGAAGGCAAAGATATGACCGGCGGCGTTCACCCAGGCTTTGGCGAACGTGATGAGCGCCAAATTGGCGGCGTTGAACATCAGCTCGATCGACATGAGCATGATGAGCGGATTGCGCCGCACGATCACGCCGGTCACGCCGAGAAAAAAGATGACGGCCGACAACCCGATGTAATTTTCGATCGGAACGGCAAAAGCGCTGGGCGTCATCGGGTAAGCGGCTCCCCCGATTTCACGATTGGTTCGCGCTCGGTGCCGCGCTCCCGGACCTGCAGGCGCGACGGCACGTCATCGCCGGCCAGCAGCACGACGCCGATGACGGCGACCATCAGCAGCAGCGCGGTCACCTCGAACGGCAGTAAGTTGGTGGTGAACAGCGTCTGACCGAAATTCGCGACGCTGCCGAAGACGCCGGCTTCGCCGGTCTGACCGAGTGCGCCGGGGCTGCCGGCGGTGATCGACGGCTGCGCCGGCGAGGGTGAACGGACCGCGGAGAACACGATCGTCACAAGCGCGATTCCGCCGAGGACGAGCGCCGGAATGAGCACCCTGGGCAGCCGGTTCGTCCCTTCGTCGAACGGCTTCACGCCGCTGGACAGCAGCGCGATGACGAACAGGAACAAAACCAAAATCGCGCCGCTGTACACGACGATCTGAATGACCGCCAGAAACTCGGCCTGCAGGGTGAGATACAAAATCGCGAGCACGACGAAATTACCGAGTAAGCCGACCACGCTGTACACCGGCTTGCTCGCGGTTATCGTGAAGACTCCCGAGGCGATGAGCGCGAGTGCGAGCACCCAGAACGCGATCAACCCGCCAGCCCTCGCCGGTGCTCCTTGAGGTACTTGCCGCGTGCCGTCGCGTCGTAGCCGGTCGCGACGTCGACCGTCGACTTCTTCTCGGACACCATCCCGAGGTCCGACGGGATGCCGTTGGGCCGCTCGTCCGGGGCTTGACCGACACCTTCGTCGGGCGCCACGAGCAGCCGGTCTTTGGCGTAGACGAACGCGCCGCGGCGATAGTCCGCCATCTCGAAGCGCGGCGTGAGCACGATCGCGTCGGTCGGACACGCTTCCTCGCACAGCCCGCAGAAAATGCAGCGCAACTCGTCGATCTCGTACTTCGCCGCGTAGCGTTCGCCCGGCGAATGCCGGTCCTCGGGCGTGTTCTCGGCACCGATCACGGTGATCGCGTTGGCCGGGCAGGCGATCGCGCACAGCTCGCAGCCGATGCAGCGTTCCTTCCCGTCGCCGTAGCGCCGCAACTCGTGCAAACCGTGAAAGCGCGGCGCGTGCTGCTTCTTCACCGACGGATATTCGATCGTCGGCTTCTTATAGAAAAAGTAGGAGAACGTGGTGCGGAAGCCGTGGAAAAGCGCGCCGACGTTGAAGAGGTTCTTACGCATGGTCATCCGTTCGTGGGCCAGAATGCGACCACGACCGCGGTGAGGACCAAATTGAGCGTGGCGGCCGGGAAGAGCACCTTCCAGCCGAAGTCCATCAGGCGATCGTAGCGGAAGCGCGGCAGCGTCGTTCGCAGCCAAATATAAAAGAACAAGAACGCCCCGGCCTTGGCCAGGAACCAAATCAATCCGGGGATGAACGTCAAGCCGAAAAGCGCGTTCCAGCCGCCCAGAAACAGCAGCGTCGCAAGACACGACACCGTGATCATGTTCAGATACTCGGCGATGAAGAACAGCCCGAAGCGCAGCCCCGAGTATTCCGTGTGGAAGCCGCCGACGAGCTCGGTTTCGGCTTCGACGAGGTCGAACGGCGCGCGATTCGTCTCGGCGACGGCCGTGATGACGTAGATGATGAACCCCAGGATTTGCGGGATCACGAACCAGACCCGGTCCTGGGCGTGGACGATGCCCATGAGCGACGTGGTGCCGGCGAGGATGAGCACGCCGATCACCGACAGCGTCATCGACAGTTCGTAGCTGATCATCTGCGCGGTCGCGCGAACGCTGCCCAAGAGCGGGAACTTCGAGCCGGACGACCAGCCCGCCAGCGAGATCCCGTAGATACCGATCGAGGTGAGCGCGAAGACGAACAGGATCCCGGCATTGACGTCGCCGATCGCACCGAAGAAGCCCGTGCCCGTCGGTTCGGCGAACGGAATCACCGCGAACACGCCCATCGCGGTGATGAGCGAGATGAACGGCGCCAGCTTGTAGATCAGCGGGTCGGCGGTATTCGGCGTGAGATCTTCTTTGAACATCATCTTGACGGCGTCGGCGGCGGGCTGCATGAGCCCCCACGGACCAACCCGGTTGGGTCCGGGACGAAGCTGCATCCAGGCCATGATCTTGCGCTCGAAGAGCATCGAGTAGGCGAAGGTGGTGATGACGACGAGCAGCACGATGCCCGACTTCACGAGCACGATCAGCCAGAACGGGACGGCGTTGATGAGGTCGGCGGCGGCTTGCATTGGACTACACTCCCGCGGAGGCGGCGGTGCGAGCGGCGGTCACGCGCACCGGGCTGCCGGGAACCAGGGCGTTCGCCGGCGCGCTCGGCACACCATCGAGGACGACGACCGCATCGGGCGGGACGCGCGGCGAAAGCACCGCGCGCAGCCCGCGCAGGCCGCCTTCGCCGCCGGCCGCGACGATGTCGATCTCGTCGCCGTCGGCGATACCGAAGGCCGCCGCGGTTTGCGGATGCAGTTTGGCCCGGGCGGACGCGCGCAGACCGGCGACCCTGGGGTCGAACGCGGACGTGCCGCCGCCGGTAAAGATCGCCGCCTCGACGACGAGCCGCAATTCCCCGACGCTCGTGGCGCCGGTGGGCGGCGGGGCGGGTAACACACGTCCGTCATGCGGTGGTTTCGCCGCCGCCGCCGCGACCGAACGTTCGAGTTCGACCGGATCGGGCAGCGCGACGCCCAGCGCCTCGGCGAGCAGCACGAGCATGTCGCCGTCGGCTTGCGCTTCGCCCGGTGCGACGACGGAGGCCATCACGGGCAGCACGTCACCGCACAGATCGGTCGTCGTTCCGCTCTTCTCGAACGCCGAACACGCCGGCAAGATCAAGTTCGCGCGTTCGGCCGTCTCGGTCAGGAACAGTTCGCTGACCACCACGAACGGGGTCGCGGCGAGCGCGGCTTCGACCAATGCGCGGTCGGGATAGTGCAGCATCGGGTTCGCGCCGAAGATCGCCAGCACGCCCAGCTTGCCGTCGCGCGCGGCTTCGAGCATGCCGCGGGTGTCGAGCCCGGTTCCGTGCGGCAGCATGCCGACCGATTCGGCGCCGCGCGCGTTGGGCGCTTCGCCGGGAATGAAGACGTTGACGGTCTTGCCGTCGCCGCGCAGCGCATCGGCCCAGTTTAGGAACGCCTGGGCCTCGGCCGTTTCGGTGCCGTCCCAAATTAGCGCGATGCGCTGCGCGGGTCCCGGCAGCGCTTGCTGCGCCTGGGCCAGCGTCGCGACCTGGACGTCGCGCAGCACCGCGCTTGCGGCGTGATCGCCGATCGAGATGAGCTTGGCGTTCGTGCGCGACACGGCTTTGCGAATGCGCAGATCGAGTACCGGAGCGAGTTGGGCCGGCGGGCGCCCGTAGGTGACGATGACCTCCGCCTGCTCGAGATCGACGTGCGTGCCGCCGACGGCGCCGGGATGCGCGCGCAGTTGGCGGCCCGCCCGCCAGTCCAGATTCTCGATGCTCAGCGCGCGGTGCACGTGCTGCAGCAGAAACGCTTCTTCGTTCAAAAGCCGGCCGCCGCCGATGACGCCCACCGATTGCGGGCCATTCGCGCTCAACGTCGACTTGAGCGCCGCGGCCCACATCCCGATCGCGTCGTCCCAGGCGATCTGCGACCAGGTACCGTTTTCTTTGAACAGCGGTTGGGTGATGCGGCGCTCGTCGGCGACATACCCAATGTTGTAGCGGCCGCGGNNCATCTTCTTCCACGCTCATGGTGCGCAGCAGCGTGTTCGCGCGCGCGTCGATGTGCATCTGGCAGCCGACGCTGCACTGCATGCAGGTGGTATTGGTGCGGTGGTTGTCCCACGGCCGTGATTTGAAGCGATAGGTCTTGGACGTCAGCGCGCCGACCGGACAAATCTCGGTCACGTTGCCCGAGAAATCCGACACGTAGGGCGCGCCGGTCGCCGTGGCGATGATCGCGTGCGCGCCGCGGTCGTCGGTGCGCAGCGACTGCTCGCGCGTGATGATCTCATCGAAGCGCACGCAGCGCAAGCACAGGATGCAGCGCTCTTCGTCGAGGACGATCGTCGGGCCGAGATCGACCGCTTTGGGCTTCGCGTCTTTGGCGTCGACCGTCCGCGAGGCGCCCTGGCCGTAGGCCATCGAGTAATCCTGCAGATCGCACTCGCCGCCCTTGTCGCANNGTGTTGCACGCGATCTGCAGCTTGGGGATTCCCTCGATGTCGACCAAACACACGCGGCACAAGCCCGCCGGCCCGAGTTTCGGATGATAGCAGTAGACGGGTATCTCGTTCTTGACGAGCTTCGCGGCCTCGACGAGCAGCGTGCCCTTGGGAACCTTAACTTCCACGCCGTCGATGGTGACGGTCGCTAAATCCGGTTGCGGAACGGTTGTACTCATGAGGCTTTCATAAGTGAAGAATTGCGAACGCGGCCGAGGCCCAAGCGCGTTCGTGCGACGGAATGGCTCATCGCTGCAGCCCACGCGGCGGCGACGGCTTGCGGCTCAGCGCCACACCGACGAGCAGGAGCAAGCCGACCGCCAGAACCCCGATCCCCAGGCGCGCGACAAGCGCATTCGGGTGTCCCGAATTGGGCCCTGACAGCAACGCCGCCAACAACCCGACATTCGTGATCACGATGGCCGGAAGGATCTGGCGCGGACCGAACGGCGTCAGGAAACGCGCGATCACACCGCCACCGGCGCCGCTTTCGGTTCGCGAATGTACGCGCGGAATTGCGCCTCGAAGCGTTTGACCACGGAGGCCAGGAACGGCTCGATCGAATCGCCCAGCGGGCAGAGGTTGAGCCCGGTCAACTGGTGCGACGCCGAAACGAGCATATCGACGTCGCTGTGCAGGCCGCGACCTTCGAGGATGCGCACGAGTGTTTTCTCCAGCCAGTTCCCGCCTTCGCGACAAGGCGTGCACTGCCCGCACGATTCATGCGCATAGAAGCGGATGAGTGCATGCGCGGCTTTCACAAAATTCGTGGTGTCGTCGAAGACGACCATCGCGCCCGAACCGAGCATCGAGCCGGCCTTGGAGATTGATTCGAAATCGTACGGCAGGTCCAAGTGTTCTTCGAAAAGACACGCCGAAGAGCCGCCGCCGGGCTGTACGCCCAAAAGCGTGCGGCCGTCGCGCAAGCCGCCGGCGCAATCCCAAATCAACTGGCGAATCGTCGTGCCGAGCGGGACCTCATAGTTGCCGGGATTCTTCACATGCCCGCTGATCGACACGACTTTATAGCCCGGCGAGCGCTCCGGGCCGACCTTCGCGAACCACTCGGCACCATTGCGCAGAATGTGCGGCAGATAGGCCAGCGTCTCGACGTTGTTGACGACGGTCGGTTCGCCGTACAGTCCCTTGACCGCCGGGAACGGCGGCTTGAGGCGCGGTTCGCCGCGCTTGCCCTCGAGCGAGTTGAGCAGGCCCGTCTCTTCGCCGCAGATGTACGCGCCCGCGCCGCGGTGGACGGTGAGTTCGAGATCGAATCCCGTGCCGAACAGATTTTTGCCCACGTAGCCGGCGGCGCGCGCCGCTTCGACCGCCGCGCGAAAGATAGCGAAGCCGGCTTTGAATTCGCCGCGGATGTAGATGAACGCGTGATGGCAGCCGACGGCGTAAGCGCCGATCAAGATTCCTTCAATGATCGCATGCGGCGTCTGCTCGAGCAGCATGTGATCTTTAAACGTGCCGGGTTCGGCCTCGTCGCAATTGCACACCAGGTAGCGCGGATGCCCGTTGTTCGGCAGGAACGACCATTTGCGGCCGGTCGGAAAGCCCGCGCCGCCGCGGCCGCGCAGGTTCGAACCCATGCAGATGTCGGCGACGTCTTTGGGCGTCAGCTCTTTGAACGCCCGTTCGAGTTGCGCGTAGCCGCCCTGTTCCCGGTACACGTCGATGTCGCGCAGATTGAGTTCGCCGATCCCTTTGGTGAGAATCGGCGTGACGAGCGAAGTATTAATGGCCGGCGTCTCCGTTCGTGGGCCCCAGGTTCTTCTCGTGCAAAACGCGTTCGCGCGAACGCGCCGCGAAGGCCGGGTCGGCCATGAGCCGGTCGAGCATGATCACGCCGCTCTTGTCGCCGATGCCGCCGGCGTTGTTGGGGTCCGTCACGCCGCGGCCGCCGGCCGATTTGCGGCCGGTGTCTTGGGCAACCTTCCACGTCCGCTCGGGCGGCGCCGTCTGCACCAGCGGCGCGACGGCATAGGTCCCGGCGCGCATCGCCGCAAGCATCGCATCGATGTCGGGCTTCGTTAATTTGTAGACGAATTCGAGGTTGACTTGCATGCACGGCGCCTGATCGCAGGCCGCCAGACACTCGGCTTCCTCGTAAGAGAACACACCGTCGGCGGTCGTCTCGAGGTGGCCGATGCCAAGGGAGTCGCGAAAATACGTCATGATCTCCTCGGCACCGTTGATGATGCACGAAAGGTTGCGGCACACCGAAAGCATGTACTTGCCGACCGGCTTGCGGAAAAACAGCGTGTAGAACGACACCGTCGACTCGACCACCGCCGGCGTGAGGCCGAGCAGAAACGCGATCGCGACGATCGCGTTTTGCGAGAGGTAGCCTTCGTGTTCTTGGAACAGGTGCGCCATCGGGAGGAGCGCGCTGCGCGACTCCTCGTACTGCGCGATGAGCGCGTCGCACTCCGGCCGCAAACGCCTGAAGAGCGCATCGAAGAAGTTGCCCTCGCGCGCGATGTACGGATCCCAATCCGCCGCAGCGAGCGCCGTGGCCGCCGGTCCGTGCGCCATCAGCGATCGACCTCGCCGAAGACGGGATCGAGCGACCCGATCATCACGACCATGTCCGCGATGAGTTCGCCGACGGCGATCTTCTTGAGGATCTGGAGATTATAGAGCGACGGCGGCCGGGTGCGCACGCGCCACGGCCGGTTATCGCCGTTG
This sequence comes from Candidatus Velthaea versatilis, assembly GCA_003134035.1. Classification (GTDB taxonomy): domain Bacteria; phylum Vulcanimicrobiota; class Vulcanimicrobiia; order Vulcanimicrobiales; family Vulcanimicrobiaceae; genus Velthaea; species Velthaea versatilis. Next base: position 1,293 of record PLAE01000199.1, on the reverse strand, counting down.
GAGACGATGTAGTAGCCGAGTTCGCCGCGCGGGCCCTCGACGGCTTGGTAGACGTCGCCCGGCGGGACCCGGAACGACTCCGAGACGTATTTGAAGTGATGGATGAGCGCTTCCATCGAAACGGCGATCGTCTCTTTGGGCGGCGGTGCGAACTTCGTGTCGTCGGCCATCACCGGACCGCCGACGAGCGTCTTGCGGACCTGCTCGATGATGCGCATCGACTGGTCCATCTCATCGAGCCGAACCAAGAACCGCGCGTAGGCATCGCCTTCGGTTCGCGTCACGACGTCGAAATCATACTCCCCGTAGCCGCTGTACGGAAAGGCTTTGCGCACGTCGTACGCCACGCCGGTCGCGCGCAGACACGGACCGGTCACGCCCCAGGCGATCGCGTCGTCGGCCGAGATGATGCCGACGTCGATCATCCGGTCTTGCAGGATCGGGTTGTTCTGCAGCAGGTTGCGCAGTTCGTTCATGCGCGGCTTGTACATCGCGATGAGCGCGTCGAGACGGTCGAGGAAGCCGGCCGGCAAATCGTCGCGCAAGCCGCCGATGCGCAGGTAGTTGGGATGCATGCGCGCGCCGCCCGAGAGCTCGTTCAAGTCCAGGATGCGTTCGCGCAGGTCGAAAGCATAGAAGAACGTCGAGATCGCGCCGAGGTCGATGCCGCCGGTGCCCAGCCACACGCAGTGCGAAGCCAGCCGCGAGAGTTCGCATAGCAGCACGCGGACTTGCTGGGCGCGCTCGGGCACGAGATCGGTGACGCCCAGCAGCTTCTCAACGCCTAGGATATAGCACAGCGCGTTGGAGAGCGGCGAGAG
>PLAE01000199.1:0-441 GCA_003134035.1 Candidatus Velthaea versatilis | reverse complement strand
ACGTCCATTGTCATCGAACGCAGCGGCCCGGGGGCCGGCGCCGGGACGATGCTCTCGATGCTCACTTGGAACCGTCCTTGGGCAGTTGGCGGCCGCGCGCGGAGTTCGGCTCGGCGGCGAGTTCTTTGGCGGACGACGCGCCCGCGGTGCGTACGGCGCCCGGCGACGTGCCGGACTGCGCGGCGGCGATCGCATCCGACGCCGGATCGGGCGCGACCACNNGCGCTCGCGCGCCGGACCGCGCAGCGGATAATCTTTGCGCAGCGGATGGCCCTCCCACTCGACGGGGAGTTGGATGCGGCGCAGATCGGGGTGCCCGCTGAAGCTGATGCCGAACAGATCGTAGACTTCGCGTTCGGCCCAATCGGCCGCCGGCCACAGGTCGCTCACGCTGGGCAGCACCGGGTCCGCTTCGGGAACACCGCACAGCACGCGCACGCG
>PLAE01000155.1:4473-10240 GCA_003134035.1 Candidatus Velthaea versatilis | reverse complement strand
CTCGGCGCCGGCGGCATGGGCGCGGTTTACCTGGGCCGCGATTTGACGCTCAACCGCACGGTCGCGGTAAAAGTCCTGAAACCGGAACTGGTCAGCGACGAAAAGTTTCTCAACACATTCCTGCGCGAGGCGGAGATCACCGCGTCGTTGAATCATCCGAACGTCGTGCAGGTCTTCGCGTTCGGCGAGCACGAGGAAATCTACTACATGGTGGTCGAGTACATCTCGGGCGGCTCGCTCGACGACCGGATCATGACCCTCGGCAACATCACCGAGCTGGAGGGGATCGAGATCGGCATCGCGGTCGCCGCGCACTACGTTGGTGCCCAGGCGCAGGTCGCGCCGCCGGTCCCAGCGCCGCGAACCGTCGCCTTCGTCGGCCGCCGGAAACTCGAAGAGCGCCGCCTGCGGATGGGCCGGCTCGCCGCAGATCAGCGCGAGCGACGCATCGGAGAAGCTCAGCAGCGGGAGCTGCAGCACGCGCAAGAGCCAGGCGTGGGCGAACGGATCGACCGTGCACCACAGCAGCGCCAGCGCGTCGAGGGTGTCGTGGCGCGCCAAGAGCGCCGCGTCGCCGTGCAGCGCGATCGGGATGTCGCGGTCGAGCAGCGCGTCCTCGAATGATCCCAGCGTGCGCAGCGAACGGTGCACAATCGCGATGCGGCCCGGCGGCGTCCCGGCCGCGATCCGCGCCGCGACGCCGTCCGCGACGAAGGCGGTTTCGTCGGCCGGCGTCGCGGCGCGATGCAGGCGCACGGCGTTTCCCGGCGGCAGCGGCGCGGAATGCTGCGGGTCGAGCACCGCCCGGACCGCTGCGGCGATTTGCCCCGGGACACGGTAATTTGCCTCGAGACGCAATGTCTGAGCCGCCGCACCGAAGACGCGCTCGGGCCGCGCGCCCGCGAACGTGGCGGTCGCCGCGTCCGGATCGCCCGCCACCGTTACGCCCGCGAGGCTCTTGCCGAAGATTGCCGTCAGGAGCCGGAAATCGCCGGTCGGCAAGTCGTGCGCGTCGTCGACGAGCGCGACGCGGAAGCGTCCGCGGTACAGCCGCGCGAGGGCCGGATGATCTTCGAGCAGCCGGGTTGCCTCGGCGACCGCGTCGGATGGGGTCAGGCAGCCGTGAGCGACGAGTTCGCTCAGATACGAGCGGTAGATCTTCGTGATGATCTTGGCCAAATCGACTTCGCGCCGCCGTTGGCGATCGAGTTCCGATGCGTCGACGGCCAGCGCGCCGCGATGTTCATCCTTGGTCGCGAACAGCAGCGCCGGTGCGCCCAAGTTGGGCGGATTGGCGTAGAACGCGGTCGCCCCGCGCAGCGCCGCGTCCAGGAACGCGTCGGGCGACATCTGCGCGTCGCGCAGTTTGCGGATCAGCCGCAGCACCGCGCCCGCGAAGCGGTCCGGCGCGCGCAGCCCGGGAATCTCCGGATCGATATCCGGCCCGAGATACTCCGTCCATTCGGCCGAAAACAACGGCTCGATCGCGCGCTCGAAAATCTCCTCGGCGTCGTACGCGTCGATCGCTTCGAGGTCGTACGCCAAACCCGTAAGGGTCGCTTGATCGGCGAGGATGTCGAAGGCCAGGCGGTCCAGGCCAGTACCCACGTACCGGCCGGTGCGCACGCGCTCGGCGGCCCGGCCGCTTGGAAGCAGCGCGTCGATCCGAGTGGCCAGCGCGGCGGCCGAAACGGCGCGCGCGGCCGTTACGATCGTGCCGTCGATCGGGAGCGCCGGATCGCGCGCCAGCAGCGCGACGTACCGGCGGGCGAGCGTTTCGGTCTTGCCGCTGGCGGCGCGGCCGACGATCGCGAGCAGCGGTGCGTCGGCCGGCGCGTCGATCGCGCGCCGGGCGTTGACGTCGGCGATATCGAGGTTCATCCGCGGCCGAACCGTTCTTCGGCGAGGAGCGGGCGCTCGCGGCAACTGTCCTTATACGCGCAGTAGCGGCAGGCGGCGGGGTCGGTCGTCGCCGGATAGGCGCGCAACGTCGCGCTCGCCAGCAGTCCGGCGATTTCGATCATCTTGGTCCGGGCGCGTTCGAGTTCGGCGATCGAGATCGTTCCGGTCGGGTTGTCGTTGCGCGGCCCGGCGGCAGCCGGCCGCGCGAAGACGGTAATGTCGAGTTCGATCGGCGCAACGTCGAGCAGCGCGTCCTTGAGCGGGACGAGCGCGAGTTTGGTTACGCGATCGCCGGCGGCCGTGCGCGCCCAATAATAGAAAGGCAACTGAAATTCGCGCAAGCCGGCAACGGCGGCCCGATACTCCGCCGCGCTCGTCGCGATGCTCCCGGTCTTGTAATCGATCACCGTCACGCCGCCGCTGCGATCGTCGCGATCGAGGCGATCGATGTAGCCCACGAAGGCGTGACCGTCGAGGTCGAGTTCGGTCGCGACCTCGCAGCCGATCACCTCGAAGGGCGCGCGGCGGGCGCGTTCGAGCAGCCACGCCAAATAGCGTTTCCCGGTGCGCCGCGCGCGCCGCCGCTGCAACTCGAACTCGACCGGCGCGTCGAAGCGGCCGCGATAGCGGTCGAACGCGGCGACGATGCAGCCGTCGAGGTGCGCGCCGAGTTCCGCTGCCGCTTCGCCCGTGACGCGCGGAAAGCGCAGGTGGAACTCCTCGAGCGCGGCGTGAAAGGCCGTGCCGTAAAACGACGCCGACGAACCGGGGTCTTCGACCGCCGCGCAGAGATAGCGAAAATACCACTTGCGCGCGCACTCGGCGTACGCGTTGAGCGACGAGGCGCTGAAATGCATCTTGCGCACCGCCACCGGCCGCGGCGGCTCCGCCGGGCGCGGTTGCGCGGGCGCGAACGCGAGCGCGGCCGGCGCCGGCAGTGCCGCGCCGGCGAATTCCGCGCTGAACTCCGCTTCGAGTGCCGCGGCATCCCACTGCGGGCCCAGGGTGCGCGCCCGGTCGAAGTCGCGCGCGATCCGGATCAGCGCCGCGGCCGTCGGATCGTGGTCGATGCTGAACGCCGAACCGATGGCGGCGATGACCGTTGATGCGCCGGCATCGGGCGCGCAATACGCCCGCGCGACCGCGCGCAGTCCGCGCGCGAACGCGGCGGCATCGGTCCGGGCGTTCGCGCCCAGCGCGATCTTGCCGGTATCGATGAGTTCGAGCAGCTCCGCGCGCTGGGCGCTCGCGGTCAGCAAAGCGCGTGCATCATCAATGCCGACGCCGGAAATGGCGCTCGCGATGGCGCGCCGTGCTGCGGCGTCTGATTCGGTTGCCGCATAGTCGAGCACGGCGGCGACGCCGTTCACGATCCCCGCGTCGATGACCGGCACCCCGGGCGGACCCAGATCGACCGGTTCGAGGGCGATCCCCGCCGCGACGCACAGCCGGCGCCAGACGAAACCGCGGTCGTCGTCGGCGGCGAGCAGCGCGCCGTCGATCCGCAGCGCGTCGAGCGCGATCGGCCGGCGTTCCCCCGCGAGCGCCCGGCGCAGCGCATCCGGAACGTCGAGCACGCTGGCGAAGGCGAGCAGCGTCCGGTAATGTTCGATCAGGTTTTCAAACGGCGTGCGGACGCTGCGCTCGTCGATCGCGGCGCACACGCGCGCGGCGAACGACGGGCTCGCGCGGACGTGCCGCGGCACATCGATATCGTCGCGCGTCTGCGCGATGCGGCGCACGATGGCACGCCGTTCGGCGTCGCCCACGACGCGCACCCCGGTCAGGCGTTCGAGAAAGCCGGCCGGCGTGAGCACCTCGCACGGCGTGCGTGCCGCCAGCGCCGCCAGCGCGCCATCGATGCCGGCGGCGAGCCGCCGTTCGTCGACGAGGATCGGAGTCACGTCGAATGAGATTCGCGCTGCGGCGCCCGGCACCCGTGCCGGAACCCTCGGCGGCCCGTGGAAGTCACTCCAGTGTGCGAAAGCTGATCGTCGGGATCTCCGGAGCGAGCGGCAGCGTGTACGCGTACGCCGCGCTGCAAGCCCTGCGCGCCGCGGGCGATATCGAAGTGCATCTGGTGCTCTCGCAGCAAGCGCGCCAAACGATTGAAATCGAAACGCCGCATACCGCGGCCGACTTCGAGACCATCGCGCATGTGGTCCACCGCGACACCGATCTTGCCGCGACCATATCGAGCGGCTCGTTCCTGACCGACGGTATGCTGATCATTCCGTGTTCGATGAAAACCGCGTCGGCGGTCGCTCATTCCTTGAACAGCAACTTGCTCGTGCGCGCCGCCGACGTGTGTTTGAAAGAACGGCGCAAGCTCGTGATGGTCGTGCGCGAAACGCCGCTGCACCTGGGTCATCTGCGCACGCTGACCCAACTCGCCGAGATCGGCGCGGTCATCTTGCCGCCGATTCCCGGAATGTACGCGCGTCCGCGTTCCGTTGATGACATCGTCAATCACACCGTCGGCAAAGCGCTCGATCAATTCGGCATTCCCAACGCGCTCTTCGCCCGCTGGAGCGGAAAATAACGCGCTTCACCGATCAAACGTAAGCCGAGCGCAGCAGCGCTTCGACGAGCGGGACATCCTGCCGCCGATCGATGTTGATCGCGATCTCCGGATGCGTGCAGCGCAGCGCGCCGACCGGTGCGCCCATGATCACTGACGCGCGCGCTTCCGCGCCGTCGATCGACAGCCGGCCGAGCGCGAAGCGGGTCAGCGTTTCGCCGCCGAAGACGGCCGCCAGGCGGAGCGGCGCTTTGCGGGCGGCGCCCAGCGCGTCGAGGAAATCGCCGAGTCGAGCCAGCGCGCGCGGCTTGATCGCGCAAACGCCGCCGCCGCAGAACTGACCCTCGCGCAGGCGCGCCCACGTGTGCGGGATGTGCGGATAACGCGCGGCGTGCGCGCGGCGCTCGAGGCAGCTGTAGGCGACGTCGAGATCGCGCGCGGCGAGCAGATCGAGCACTTCCTCGAGCGCGGCGGTGCTGAGGACCGGCAGATCGGAGGCGACGAAGAGCAGCGGTTCGTCGGCGGCGAAACCCGCCGCGCCGCTGCGCAAACTTTCGATCATGCGCGGGCCGTCGGTGCGGCGTTCGTCGGTGCCCGCGAGCGCGGCCGAACCGTGCGTCAGCGCCGGCGCGACGACGATGATGCGCTCGACGCGCGCGACCGTCCGCAGCGCGCTGATGACCCGTTCGACGAGCGGGCGTCCGCCGACGGTGATGAACGCTTTGTTCGCGGCGCCCGGTTCGAGCGCCGCGACCGCGTCGGGTGGCCCGCCGGCCAGCACGACGGCGTTCAAACCGGTGTCGGTGCGCGCCACGAGGCGCTGGGCGCGAACGGGACGACGTCGAGCGCCGCGCCCGCGGGGACGCGCACGGCCGCGGCGAGCCGGCGTGCGGCGGCGGGGTCGGGACAGAGCGCGAAGCATGCGCCGCCCGAACCGGAGAGCATCGCCTGGTGGGCCCCGGCACCGCGCAGCGCGGCGAGGGCCGCTGCAACTTCGGGATACCGCGCGCTCACGATCGGCTCGAAATCGTTCGTCGCCGCGGCGATCGCCGCCGCGTCGGNNTGCGCGCCTGCGCGAGGCGGCGGAACGCGTCCGCGGTCGCGACGTGGACGCCCGGGACGAGCAGCACGATGGCCCACGGCGGCAGTGCGCCCAGCGCCGTGACGCGTTCGCCGGTGCCTTCAACGAGCGCACCCCCGTCGGCCAAGAAGAAGGGTACGTCCGAACCAAGCGCGCGCGCATCCGCGATCCAGTCGCGCGGATCGAGCTGACCGAAATCGCCCCGCAGGGCGGCGCGCAAGATCGCGGCCGCATCGGACGAACCGCCGCCCAAGCCCGCGCCG
>PLAE01000155.1:0-4459 GCA_003134035.1 Candidatus Velthaea versatilis | reverse complement strand
CGTGATAGCCGTCGTCGCGGCGCCCCAGAATTTCCAACGTCAGGTTGATCTTGGCATGAGCAAGCACGGTGGGATGCGGTGTTATGCGGCGCGCGGGAGGATTCATTGCGCGATGTAGAGCGAATGGTTCTCATGGGACCCAGCTACGACGCGCAGCATAACGAGTACAGCGCGTATGTCTNNCATGACGCCGAGCTACGACGCCCAACGCAACGAGTTTTGCGCCTACGTGCTCTCGGAAGACGAGACGCCCTTCGGCATGACGCTCGGCAATTTCAAGACCTTCGCGACATCGACGCCCAAGGGCGGGATTCGCGGCCTGTGGGATGCCGATACCGATCAGATCATCTTCGGTGCGCATCAAATCGCCTACCGGCTCGGCGAGCGCCCCACGCTGCTGCCCTATCAGATCACGCGCGACTTCACCTTTCTGCCGTACGCGCAGATCAGCGAATTCGGGCTCTACGACGCGGTCGGCATCACGGAAACGTTCTACGTGCCGCACGGCCCTAAGCACGATCGGGTCGTCAGCTTCGTGGTCGACGTCAACGTTCACAACCGCGACGCCGTCGCGCACCACGTGCGGGTCTTTCCCTGGGCGCTGCTGATCGGTCAGCGCTTTTACGGCGAGCCCGAAAATCAAGTGCGCGCGTCGGTCGTCGGGCCGTACATCCGTTCGTTCGGCGAAGAATCCGGCTACGCGCGCTGGTGGGGCGGTTCGCGCGCGCCGACCGCCGTCGTCGTCGCGTTGCGCGAGCAGACGATCATGAAATCGATCGAAGCCGGCCGCTTGGGCGAACTCAACCTCGACGAAGTCACGCCGCAACTGGCCGAATTCGTCAACCGCCGCATCTTCGGCGCGCTCGAATACCGGCTCGACGTGGCACCCGGCGCGCGCGAGATGCTGCGCATCGCGGTCGTGTTTCACAAGGACGGCGACGCGCATGCGAAGCCCGTCTTCGAACAGCTCCTGCACGACGAAACGGCGCTGCACGAAACCCACCGCTACTATGCCGCGCGGCTCGCCGACGCGCGGCTGATGACCCCCTCGCCGGTGATCAATCGCGGCGTGGTGTGGGCCAAGTGCAACATGCTGCGCGTGATCAAAGAGTATCCGCAGGGCTGGGGCTCAACGAATTCGCCGCCCTCGGACATCCTGGTTTCGCGCGACACCTCGTGGTTCGTGCACGGCTACGACTATTTTCTGCCGCAGTTCAGCCGCGACGCGATCGATCTCTTCAACCGCTTCGCCGAACCCAGCGGCCAGATCGTCGAATACGTGCGCGGCGTCAACGGCTTCAAGACCAGTTACGACCTCAACATCAACGACGACACGCCGCTGCACATCATCGCGATCCTGCACCACTACAACGCGACGCTCGACGACGAGTGGCTGCGCGGGGTCTTTCCGCTGGTCGTCAAGATCACCGACTATCTGCTTTCCCAACGCGATGCCAACGGCCTGGTGTTCTGCAAGGCCGGCGGCGTCGACATGTTCGGCATCACCTCGTGGCGCAACATCATTCCCTACTACACGCTCGACGGCGCGGTCACGGAGATCAACGCCGAAGCCTATTTCGCGATCGAAGCGGCCGCGATGCTCGCGGCGATCGTCGACGACCGCGCGGCCTGGGAGCGCTTCTCGCGGCAGGCAACCGCGCTGCGCGAGATGATGATGGCCAAGCTGTTCAACAACGACAGCGGCGCGTTCGTGCTCAATTACGACAACGAGCAGAATTACCAGGACAACTTCACGGCCGACGAAGTTTTTCCGGTGCTGTTCAACGTCGCCGACGCCGAACAGCGCAAGGTGATCTTGCGGCGGCTGCTGCAAGCGGATTTCACCACGCCCGTCGGGCTGCGCACGATCTCGACGGCCGACTCGTGGTATTTCCCCTCGCATGGTTTCGGTTTGCTGGGCGGCGTCTGGCCCGACCTCACGCTGTGGTTCGTCGTGGCGCTGGCGCGCAACGGCTTCGTGAGCGAGGCCGCGCACTGGCTCGAAACGGTCTATGCGACAATGGAAGCCGGGGCGCCGCGCAACACCGTCCCGGGTCAGTTCGGCGAATGGTTCGACGGCGGGTCGCTGACCAATCGCGGCATGTATCTCTCGCCCTGGACGGGTGCGAAGTACTTGTGGGCGGTCGCCGAGACCGTCTGTGGTCTGGACGGCTACCGCACCGGCGGGCGGCCGCACTTCGCGCCGCTGCTGCCGGGCGAGTGGAAGTGGACCGCCGCCGTGCGCGTGCACTGGGGCGGGCGCCGGCACACCTACGTGATCGACCCGCTCAGCGGGCGGATCATCGGCGACCTCACCTTCGCCTCGGCCGACGAGCCGTACCGCGTGCTGTGCGCGGGCGTCGACGTCAGCGACGAAGCGACGACCTCGCCGGTCGACGTTGCCGCAATTGTCTTCGAGGATGCCGGCGGGGTGCGGGCGTTCCTCTGCAATCAGTACGACCGGGCCCGCCACGTTTCGCTCGAATTCCGCGGCCTGACCGAGCGGCGCACCCTCGCGCCGGGCGAACTGGCCGAGATCGTCCTGTCCGGAACGCCGCAGCTCGTCGACGCGATGGTCGTGGCGGTGACGCCGGCGGCGCCCGCGGCGGTATGACGGACGGCGCCCGGATTCGCGCCGACGCGCCGCGTGAAACGGAGTCGCTCTACGGCCCGAGCCGCAGCCGGCGGCCCAGCGACCTGCACGGCGACCGCATCGTTTGTCCGTTTTGTCCCGGCAACGAACATTTGACCGGCGCGCTGCTTACGGCGGACCCCGGTCCGGATTGGCAGAGCCGGGTCATCGCAAATCTTTATCCGGCGGTCGTCGAGCCGGACGGCCGGCATGAAGTGATCGTCGAACTTCGCGCGCACACCGCGCGCTGGACCGGCCTCGACGCGCGGACGATCGAAGGGATCCTGCGCGTCTATCGCGCGCGCGAAGCGGCGGGCTACGCCGACGGTTATGCGTTCGTCGCGGTCTTCAAGAACTCGGGCGCCGCGGCGGGTGCGTCGCTGCGTCACCCGCACGCCCAAGTCGTCGCGTTGCGCCGCCCGCCGCTCTCGGTCGTCACGCGGCTCGAGCGGCTGACCGGGACGTGCGGCAGCTGCGCGATCGTCGCTGCGGCCGACGAACGGATCGTGGCCCAAACGCCGGGTTTCACCGCCTACGTCCCGGACGGTTCGCGCACGGCGTTCGAGGTCCGAATCGCTCCGGCGGTTCATGCGCCGCGCTTCTCGCAGAGCGCCGACGACGCGCCGGCGGAGCTCGCCGCGATCTTGCACGACGTGCTCGAGCGGCTCCGTGCAACGCTCGGCGAAGACGCGCCGTTCAATATCATTGTGCAGTCCGCGCCGCACGGCTCGCGCGCGCAAGCGCTGGTGCACTGGGAGATTGAACTTGTCCCTCGGCTGGAAAACTTTGGCGGATTCGAATTGGGTACCGGCGGCTTCCTGGTGAGCCGCCTGCCCGAAGACGCAGCCGCCGTCCTGCGCGCGGCCTGCCCGGCGGCGGCGCGTGCGTAGCCGCCGCCCGGCGACCTCGGCGCTGCTCGTCATCGCCGCGCTGCTGCTGCTCGTTTCGATTGCCCTGGGCCAACGGCTGGGTGAGGGCGTGCTGCGTCAAGCGACCGAGCAACGCAGCGACGAAGCCGAGTCGATCATGACGCCCGTCCCCGCGGCGAGTCAAGACCCGTTCCGGGCCCGGGCCCGCAACTGGAAGCGCGAGCAAGTCGTGAGCGTGGCGACGGACCCGGCGTTCCCCGATCCGCGGGCGACGCCCAAGCCCACGCCCCGCCCCACTCCCACGGCGAATCCGACGATCCCGCCGCCGACCCCGCCGCCGGCCCAAGCGGCGCGCTCCGGCGACAAGCCGGTCTACACGTCGCCGCCGCTCCCGCTGCCGATCGCCTCGCATGGGCCCCAGGATATCGAAACGGAGCCGCCCGACGCCGACGGTTACCCGCAAGGTATCCCGCCGGTGACGCCGCTGCCCTTGCCGACCCGGAATCGGTGAGCCAATCTTCGGGGCGAAACGCAACGAACGAATTGTTCCTAATGTTCGCATAGGTAGGCGCGCTATGATAGGGACATTGATGAATGTGCGTCGACGGCGTGCCGCTGATGAGAGCGGCTATGTCGGCCGAAACCCTGAAGGATGAGCGTGGACAAGCAGATCGGAACCGTTACCGTCAAGCGNNGGCGGCGTCATCATGGACGTCGTGACCCCCGAGCAGGCCGTCGTGGCCCAAGAGGCCGGCGCCGTCGCCGTGATGGCGCTCGAGAAGATCCCGGCCGATATCCGGCGGGAAGGCGGCGTCGCCCGCATGAGCCATCCGGCGCTGATCAAGCGCGTGATGGACGCCGTGACGATCCCCGTGATGGCCAAAGTCCGCATCGGCCATATGGGCGAGGCGCGTCAACTCGAAGCGTTGGGCGTCGATTACATCGACGAGTCCGAAGT
>PLAE01000108.1:18045-18312 GCA_003134035.1 Candidatus Velthaea versatilis | reverse complement strand
GCCGCGGCGGCAAAGGCGTGGCGACGTATTACGGCGCGATTTGGGCGCTGGCCTGGCCGGCCGGCGCCGCGTTCACGCTGGTGTGGATCGCGACGATCATCGCCGTCGGATACTCCTCGGTCGCCTCGATGCTGGCTAGCGCGGCGATGCCGTTCGTGCTGTGGTTCATGCTCGGACGTACCGGCCTTGTCTTCGGCATCATTTCGGCGCTCTTCATCGTTTTCAAACATCGCGAGAACATCGCGCGCCTGCGCGCCGGCACCGAAA